>NZ_VKHS01000359.1 GCF_014141525.1 Streptomyces calidiresistens | reverse complement strand
GGGGCCGGGGGAGTCGCCACGGCCGGTGACGGGACAGCTCATCTCGTGCCTCTCATCTCATGACCCCGACGGGGTGGGTGGGAGCGAAGCGGACCGGCAGGGTGCTCATGCCGCGCAGGAACGCGGACGGCCGCCGGGCGAGCGTCTGTTGCGGGACGGTCAGGTCGATGTCGGGCAGGCGGTCGAGGAGCACCTCGATGCCGGTCCGGGCGATGACCTCGGCGATCTCCCGGGCCGGGAAGGGGCACTGGAACTCGCCGTGGCTGAAGGAGAAGTGGGCGCTGTTCCCGGCGCGGAAACCGTCGTCCCCGGCGAGGTCGTGCACGTCGGGGTCGGCGTTGGCGCCCTGGAGGCCCAGCAGGAGCATGTCGCCGGCGGCGATGTGCCGGCCGGCGAGCCGGGTGTCGCGGGCGGCCCAGCGACCGGCGAGGATCTGGGTGGGGGTGTCCTCCCAGAGGACCTCGTTCATGGCCTCGCCGATGCTGCGCCGGCCGCCGCCGATGGAGGCGGCGAAGCGGTCGTCGGTGAGCATCAGGCGCACCGAGTTGCCCAACCAGTCGGCGGTCGGCAGGTGGCCGGCGGCGGTGATGGCCATGAGGTCGAGGGCGCACTCCTCGTCGTTCAGGCCCACGGGGTGGGCGAGGAGGCGGGAGGCGACGTCGGGGCCGGGGGACTGCCGTTTGGCCGCCACCAGGCGGTGCATGGCAGCGCCGAACCGCTGGTGCGCCTCGATCGCGCCCTCCCCTCCGTCGGCGAGGTCGTTCATGGCGCGGGCGAGGTCGGGGCCCTCGGCGTCGGGGAAGCCGGTGATCCGGGCCAGGACCAGCACCGGCAGCAGCATGGCGTAGTCGCCGACGAGTTCGGCTTCCCCGCCGGAGCAGAAGGAGTCGATCAGTCGGTCCGCCAACTCCTCCGCGTGGGACCGCAGTTCGTGCGGGTTCACGGCCTCCAGCGCGGATTCCACGGCGGCCAGGTGGCGGCGGTGCTCCTCCCCGACGGTGTAGTACACCGAGGGGAGGCGCACGCCGATCATCGGGCGCAGCGGCCAGTCCATCGGGATGTTCTCCCACTGGTTCCACAGACTGGAGTCGCGGGGGAACAGTTCCGGGTCCCCGGTGACGCGGTGCAGTTCGCGGTAGCCGACGACCAGCCAGGCGGGGATGTCGCCGGGCAGCACGACGGGGACGACCGGACCGTGCTCGGAGCGCATCTCCCGGTAGAGCCGGGTGGGGTCGGTGTGGAAACGGGGGCCGCTCAGCGGCACGGCGTTCCCGGGACCCCCGTGCGCGGGGCAGCCCGCGGGAGGGGTGGACCGGTCGGCGCCACCGGGGGGACCGGCGACGCCCGGGGCGTCGGGGAAGGGGTGCGTGGTCATCGGGGGCTTCCGGGACTGGAATCGACGGGGGGACGGAGGAACACCGGCAGGTCGTACAGGTCGTTCTGGGTGACGGCCGGCTTGTTGCGCAGCTCGGAGTCCGGGACGGCGAGGGCCATGTCGGGGAACCGCTCGAAGAGCGCGGGCAGCGCGATGCCCGCCTCCAGGCGGGAGAGCGGCGCCCCGGGGCAGATGTGCGGTCCGTGGCCGAAGGACATGTGCCGGATGGGGGTCGCGCGGGTGATGTCGAAGGACTCGGCGTCGGCGCCGTGCCGGGCGGTGTCGATGCCGATGGCCGAGTAGGAGGTGATCAGCGCGTCACCGCGGGGTATGACGCTCCCGCCGATCTCCACGTCCTCGCGGGCGAACCGGATGAGGACGTGCGAGGTGGGGCTGTACCGGCGCAGGGTTTCCTCGATCGCGGTCTCCCAGGGGATCTCGCCGGAGAGCACGAGCGCCAGCTGGTCGGGGTGGTTGAGCAGGGCCCGCACGGTGTTGACGATCAGGCTGATGGTGGTCTCGTGACCGGCGGCGATCATCAACTGGAGGGTGTTGACGACCTCCTCGACGGTGAGCGGCTCCCCGCCGTCATCCGCCAGCAGCAGGGCGCTGGTGAGGTCGTCCCCGGGGTTCGCCCGCTTCTCCTCGACCACCCGGCCGAAGAGTTCGGCCAGTTCGCCCAGCACCGCGAGGACCCGGTCCGGCGGGGTCTGGGTGGAGAAGAAGGCGTCGTACAGCTCCTGGAGACGGGGCAGGTCGGCGTCGTCGATGCCCATGAGTTCGGCGACCACGCCCATCGGCAGGGGGTAGGCGAAGGCGGCCTTGAGGTCCACCGGCCGCGGCGGGCCGCCGGCGGCCTCCTCCGCGTCGGCGCGGGCGGTCAGCTCGCCCAGGAGCCGTTCGGTGATCCGTTCGATCCCCGGCCTCAGCGACTCCACCCGGCGGGGGCTCAGTGCCTGGGCGACCTTGGCCCGCAGCCGGCGGTGCTCGGCGCCGTCCACGGTGAGCATGGAGCGGCCGGGGTTGGCCAGGCCGATCAGCGGCCAGTCGGCGGGGATCTCCCCGCGCCGCCAGGCCCCCCACTCGTTGATGTCCTTGACCAGCCGCGCGTCGGTGAGCAGCCGGCGGGCCTCCTCGTGGTGGGTGACCGCCCACACCGGGACGCCGCCGGGCAGTTCCACCCGGGCGAGCGGCCCGGCGTCGCGCAGCCGCACCGCTTCGCCGTCGAGGTCGCGGACCAGGGGGTCCAGGGCGATCACCGGGCAGCCGGTCACGGCCCCCGGGGAGGACCCGGTGGCGGGGGAGGGAGCGGGACGGGTCATCACATGCCTCCGCGGGCAGGGGTGGGTGTGAAGCGGACGGGCAGTGCGGCCATGCCCCGCAGCCACGGCGAGGGACGCCGGACCAGGGACGCGGCGGGTACGGCGAGGTCGATGTCGGGCAGGCGGTCGAGGAGCACCTCGATGCCGGTCCGGGCGATGACCTCGGCGATCTCCTGGGCCGGGAACGGACAGCGGTGCTCGCCGTGGCCGAAGGAGAAGAAGGCGTGGTTGCCGCCGCGCAGTCCGTCGTGCGGACCGGGGCCCGCGCCCGCCCCCGCGTGCACGGAGGGGTCGCCGTTGGCGGCTGCCAGGCCGAGCAGGAGCATGTCGCCGGCGCGGATGTGCCGGCCGGCGAGCTGGGTGTCGCGGGCGGCCCAGCGGCCCGCGACGTTCTGGGTGGGGGTGTCCTCCCAGAGGACCTCGTTCATGGCCTCGCCGGTGCTGTTGCGCCCGGCGGCCAGGGAGGCGGCGAAGCGGTCGTCGGTGAGCATCAGGCGCACCGAGTTGCCGATCCAGTCGGCGGTGGGCTGGTGACCGGCGGCCGTCATCACCATGAGGTCCTGGAGGATCTCCTCGTCGGTGAACTCCTGCGGTTGGTGCGCCAGCATGCGGGAGACGACGTCCCGGGCGGGTTCCGCCCGTCGGCTCGCCACGAGACGGTGCATGGAGGCGGCCAGGTGCTGCTGGCCGGCGAAGGCGTCCTCCCCGCCGTCGATCATGTCGTTGAGGGCCCGGGCGAGCCCGGGGCCCTCGACGTCGGGGAAGCCGTAGAGGCGGGCGAGGACCAGCACCGGCAGGAGCATCGCGTACGTCGAGATGAGCTCCGTCTCGCCCTTCCGGCAGAAGTCGTCCACCAGGGAGTCGGCGATGCGCTCGGTGTGCCGGGCCAGCTCGATGGGGTCGACGGCCTCCAGCGCGTCACAGATCATCCTCGCCCGTCGGTGGTGGCGGGTGCCCACGGTGTAGAGGATGGAGGGCTGGTTCCGCCCGATCATCGGCAGCAGGGGCCAGTCCGGGGGAACGGCGTCCCACTGGTTCCACAGCCCGGAGTCGCGGCTGAACAGTTCGGGATCGCCGGTGACCCGGAGCAGTTCCCGGTAGCCGATGACCAGCCAGGCGGGGAGCCCGCCGAGCAGTTCCACGGGTACCACCGCGCCGTGCTCGCGCCGCATGTCGCGGTAGAGCCCGGCGGGGTCGGTGTGGAAGCGCGGCCCCGACAGCGGGACCGTGCCGTCGGCGAACGGGCAGCCCGCCGCTCCGCCCCCCGACCCGCTCACCGGATTCCCTCCCGGGCCTCGGCGAGCCCTCTGAGGTGTTCCACCAGGGAGATGAGGACGAACTTGCTGGAGTTGCGGGAGCGGGCGTCGCATTCCACCAGCGGGACGTCGTCGGAGAGGTCCAGGGCCTCGCGGACCTCCTCGGCGGAGTGGGCCGGGCCGCCGAAGTCGTTGCGCGCCACGATGAACGGTGTCCCGTGGTGCTCCAGGCGGTCGATGGCGTACCAGGAGTCGGCCAGCCGCCGGGTGTCCACCAGGACGACGGCGCCCAGGGTGCCGCTGAACAGGCGGTCCCACAGGAACCAGAAGCGTTCCTGACCGGGCGCGCCGAACAGGTAGAGGATGGTGCGTTCGTTCAGGGTGATGCGGCCGAAGTCGAAGGCCACCGTGGTGGAGGTCTTGTCCCGCACCCGGGAGAGATCGTCGATCGTCTCCCCGGCCCGGGTCATGGTCTCCTCGGTGTTGAGCGGCCTGATGTCGCTCACGGACCGGACCATGGTGGTCTTGCCGACGCCGAAGCCGCCCACGATGACGATCTTCAGGCCGTTGTCGGCGGTACTGCTCAGGGGCGTCCGGGCGGTCGGGCGCAGAGCCGGATCAGAGGTTGCGGAGTCCAACGAGCACCTGCTCCAGGATGGAAGTGTCGGGTAGTTGCGCCGATCGCCGGGCGGTCTGCGGGTGGCGGGCGGTGATCCGCCCGGTGTCCAGCAGGTCGCCGAGCAGGATCTTCACGATGCCGACCGGCATGCCCAGGTCGGCGGCGATCTCCACGACCGCCGTGGGGTACCGGCACAGCCGCAGGATCGCGGCGTGCTCGGACTGCATGCCGGCGGTGGGTTCGCATTCGCTGACCACGAGGGTGACCAGGTCGAACGCGTCCGAGGTGGACCGGCTGCGGCCACCGGTGACGGTGTACAGCCGGTCCGGGTTCTCGTTCCGGGGAGGGCTCATACCCGATCATCACCTTCATCCGGCCGTCGAGGCGGGGCAGTGAGGTACTCGCCGAGCTGTTCGACGAGCTCGTTCATGTTGTGGCCGATCAGGCCGGGGTCGGCGGTCTCGTCGGCGACCACGGCGAGATGGGCGCCGTCACCGGCTTCGATGATGAAGAGGATGCCGCCGTAGAACTCGGTCATCGACTGGCGGACGCCGCCGCTTCCGTCGCCGAACTCGATCGAGGCGCCGTGCGACAGGCTCTGCATGCCGGCGGAGATGGCGGCGAGCTGGTCGCCCTGGTCCTCGGAGAGTTCGGGGGTGCGGCAGAGCTTGAGGCCGTCGCGGGAGAGCACCAGCGCGTGACGGGCCCCCGGGGTGCGCTCCAGCAGGTTCTCCAGCAGCCAGTCCAGCTTGGTGGCGGGAATGTTGCCCATCGGGTTGGAGTCCCCGGGTTCTGGTGCGGTCATCGGGATTCGTCCTTCGGAACTGAAGAGGTGGTCGGGGCGGGGGGTGTGGGGGACTGC
>NZ_VKHS01000358.1 GCF_014141525.1 Streptomyces calidiresistens | reverse complement strand
CCCCGCCCGCCCCATTCTCCGGGAAAAACGCGTCAACAAGCGCTTACCGTCGCGTCACGAGAAGCTCGTGCGAGAGGTATTGACGGGCCCCCTTCTCCCTCATACGGTCACGCAGACCCATTGAAACGACTCAATCAAGTGTTCCGCCGCCACGGGATGCGCGGGGCACGGAAGGATGTCGTGATGACACCTCACGGGCAACGCTCAGCGACGCGCGCTCGGCCCGGCCGCCGCGCCCTCGCGCTGCTCTCCCCCCTGCTGGCGGGGACCCTGGTCGCCGGTGCGGCGGGCGCCCACGCCGCCGGCCCCGGCAAGGGCCCCGGCGGCCCCCCGGGCCCCCCGGACCGCGGTCCCTCCGCCATCCAACTGGAGAACCTCGACCGCGGCCTGGTCGCCGTCGCCACCGATGAGGGCAACTTCCTCAGCTGGCGGCTCCTCGGCCACGAGGTGACCGGCCACGGCGACACGGGGATGACCGGAGCCGACTTCAACGTCTACCGCGACGGGGAACTCCTGGCCACGGTCACCGACAGCACCAACCATCTCGACGCCGATGCCGACCCCGGGGCGCGGTACCGGGTCGCCGCCGTGGTCGACGGGGTGGAGGTGGACGCGGGCGAGGAGGTCGCCCCCTGGTCGGAGGGCTACTACGACCTGCCGCTGACCAAGCCCGCCGACGGGGTGACCCCGGTCGGGGAGCGCTACACCTACTCCGCCAACGACGTGAGCGTCGGTGACGTGACCGGCGACGGGCGGTACGAGTTCATCGTCAAGTGGGACCCGTCCAACTCCAAGGACGTCTCCCAGCGCGGCTACACCGGCAACGTCTACATCGACACCTACACCTTCGACGGCACCCTGCTGCACCGCATCGACCTGGGCGTCAACATCCGGGCCGGGGCGCACTACACCCAGTTCCTCGTCTACGACTTCGACGGCGACGGCCGCTCGGAGATGATGTTCAAGACGGCCCCCGGCACGAAGATCATCAATTACGACGAGAGCGGCGCGCCGGTCTCCGAGCAGTACATCACCATGCCGGAGGAGGACCTGGCCGCCGGCTGGTCGCACGAGGACGACTACCGGCTGAGCGCCTCGGGCTACCGGGACCACGTCATCGGGATGTTCCTCGACTGGCACGAGCACCCCGAGGTGGTGGAGGGCAACTGGCCCGCCACCCTGGAGGCCGCGTTCGGTATCGAGAACCGGTACGACTACCCGCTCTCCCGCTCCGACGCCGAGGAACTCGCCGACCACTTCCTCGACGAGTACGCCCCCTCCCGGAGCGGCAACAACCGCCTGCGGGAGTTCGAGGGCTTCATCGTCGACGGCCCCGAGTACCTGACCGTCTTCGACGGCGCGAGCGGCGCCGAGTTGGAGACCATCGAGTACAAGCCCGGCCGCCACGACGACGGCCTGATGTGGGGCGACTACGCCATGTCCCGCATCGAGCCGGGCAACCGCGTGGACCGCTTCCTCGCCGGCGTGGCCTACCTGGACGGCACCCACCCCTCCGCCGTCTTCGCCCGCGGCTACTACACCCGCACCACGCTGGTCGCCTACCGCTGGAACGGCGAGAAGCTGGTCGAGGACTGGTACGTGGACAGCGGCTGGACGCCGATGTCCAACCCGTTCAACGACAGCCCGCACGGCGTGGACGGCACCGACCCGGAGTACGGCTCCCTGACCACCCAGGGCTTCCACTCGCTGGCCACCGCCGACGTGGACGGTGACGGCCGGCAGGAGATCATCTACGGCTCCGCCACCATCGACCACGACGGTTCCGTGCTCTACAGCTCCTTCGCCGAGGCCCCGCCGCAGAGCGCGGCCCCGGGCGAGATGCTGCGGCTGGGCCACGGCGACGCCATGCACGTGGCCGACATCGACCCGAGCCGTCCCGGCCTGGAGATCTACACCGTCCACGAGGGCGGCCCCTGGGCCCCGCTCGGCTTCGCCCTGCGGGACGCGGCCACCGGTGAGATCCTCTACGGCGGCTACACCGGCGTGGACACCGGTCGCGGCATGGTCGGCGACATCGACCCGAGCCGTCCGGGTCTGGAGACCTGGGGTTCGGGCAGCGTCGGGCTGTGGAGCGCCGACGGCGAGCGGCTGGGCGACCGCATCCCCGGCACCAACATGAGCATCCGGTGGGCCGCCGACATGACCACCCAGCTCGTCAACGGTGCCATCGACGTGACGCCGACCATCGACGACTGGCAGCGGGGCCGGTTGCTCACCGCCACCGACACCCGCACCAACAACCACACCAAGGGCAACCCCTCCCTGGTCGCGGACATCTTCGGCGACTGGCGCGAGGAGCTGGTGGTGCGCACCACCGACAGCAGCGCGCTGCGGATCTTCGTCAGCACCGAGGTCACCGATCGGAAGCTGTACACGCTGATGCACGACCCGATGTACCGCACCGGTGTGGCGTGGCAGCAGACCACCTACAACCAGCCCACCTACCCGGCGTTCCACCTGGGCTCGGGCCTGGACTGGTCGACGGTGCCGATCCCGGAGTACTGGGCACCGGGCAGCGTCGACGCACTGGGGAGCCGGTTGGCGGACCTGATCGACTCCGGTGACGTGGCGGGTGCCGCGGTGCAGCGTCTGGGCAAGCCGCTGGAGCAGGCCGCCCGTCATCTGGACCGCGGGGACGCGAAGGCCGCCGCGAAGGCGATCGAGCAGTTCCTGCACCAGGTGGAGAAGCCGCGGGGCGGCACCGTCTCGGACGCCGCCCGGGCCTCGCTGGGCCACCACGGCTCGGTGGTGTTGCGGATGCTGGGCGGCTGAGCCGCCCGCGGGGCCCCGTCCCGGACCCCGCTCCCCGACCTCTCCGGTCCCCGGACGCCGTCGGCCGCGCCTCGCGGTCGACGGCGTCCGGCTTTCCGACCGGGGGCCCGCCGGGCCGGTGCCCCCGGAGCCCTCGGGCCGTCGTCCCCCGAGGGGACGACGGGGGCGCCCACCGCGGACGCGCGGCAGTCCCCCGGGACTCGGCGGGAGGGGGCCGGCGGCGGCCCCGGGGGAGGCCACCGGGGGTCGCCGCGGCGGTCCCCGCGGCCCCGCGACGCTCCGGAGTGACGCCCGTCGTCACCCCACGAAAGTTTCGGATCACAGAAAAGAACAACACGCACCACAATCGTCCCCCAGCCGAGCGTGATCGAAGAGATTCGATGCCTCACCTCAGAGGAAAGCGGGAGAGAAGCGACATCGGAAAAAGTGATCCGAGCACCCATCACCGAAAGTTTCCGGCTAGGCTGCCGGCATGGCAGCCAAGGAACGGGTGACGATCGCCCGAATCGCAGCGGAGGCGGGGGTTTCCGCACCCACGGTGTCGAAGGTCATCAACGGCCGCCCCGAGGTCGCCCCCGAGACCCGCCGCCGGGTGGAGGGGCTGCTGCACAAGCACGGCTACCGGCGCCGCGTGGGCCAGGCCGAGGAGCCGGCCGGTCTGGTGGATCTCGTCTTCGCCGAGATCGAGAGCCCCTGGGCGATGGAGCTGATCCGGGGGGCGGAGACGGCGGCGCACGAGGCGGAGGCGAGCGTGGTCATCTCCGTGCTGCACACCCACGCCGGCCCCGGCCGGGACTGGTTGGAACGGATCGCCGCCCGGCGCACCGACGGGGTGGTGATCGTGGCCTCCCGGCTCTCGGAGACGGTGCGCTCCCAGCTCTCCGCACGGGCCCTGCCCTTCGTCGTCGTGGACCCCGAGGGGGAGCCCGCCGCCGGGGTGGTCTCGGTCGGAGCGACCAACTGGAGCGGCGGCCTGGCCGCCACCCGGCACCTGCTGGAGCTGGGGCACCGGAGGATCGGCATGATCAGCGGTCCGCCGGACATGCTGTGCAGCCAGGCCCGCATCGACGGGTACCGCGCGGCCCTGGAGACCGCCGGGATCGCCATCGATCCGACGCTGGTGCGGCGGGGGACGTTCCTGGTGGACTCCGGACGCACCCACGGCACCGCCCTGTTGACCATGGACGAGCCCCCCACCGCGATCTTCGCGGGTAGTGACCTGCAGGCCTTCGGTGTGCTGGACGCGGCCCGCCGGTTGGGACTGCGGGTCCCGGAGGACCTGAGCGTGGTCGGCTTCGACGACCTGCCCCTGTCGCATTCGGCCTGGCCTCCGCTGACCACCGTGCGTCAGCCGCTGGGGGACATGGCCGCGCACGCCGTGCGGACGGTGTTGACGATGCGCCGCGGCGAGAGCCCGGACGCGCGGCGGGTGGAGCTGGCCACGGAACTGGTGGTGCGGGACAGCACGGCACCGCCGCGTTCGGGCGGCTGAGTCCCCCCCCCCCGGCGCCGGGAGCGGCGGAGCCCCCGGGCGGGGCGGCGGGGATCGGTGCCCCCCGCCGCCCCGCGTCGCCGGCCGCACCGGCACCGTTCACGCGCCGGCGAGCCGGAGGTCGTCGGTGCGCACGCAGGCGGCGGCGTGCCCCGCCCCGGTGGGCACCATGGGCGGGGGCTGTCCCGGCACCGCGCACACCTCGGGTCGCGCGTAGGGGCAGCGGGTGTGGAACGAGCACCCGGGCGGCGGCGCGGCGGCGTCCGGCAGTTCGTCGGAGAGCCGGATCCGGTTGCCGGTGCCGCGCAGGCGGGGGTCCGGGCGCGGCACGGCCGAGAGCAGCGCCTCGGTGTACGGGTGTCGGGGCCGCGCGAAGAGCGACTCCGTCCCCGCCACCTCCACGATCCGCCCGAGGTACATCACGGCCACCCGGTCGCAGACGTGGCGCACCACCGAGAGGTCGTGGGAGATGAAGAGGTAGGTGAGGTCCAGCTCCTCCTGGAGGTCCCGGAGCAGGTTGAGCACGGAGGCCCGCACCGAGACGTCGAGCGCGGAGACGGCCTCGTCGGCGACCACCAGCCGGGGTCGGGTGATCAGGGCCCGGGCGATGTTCACCCGCTGACGTTCCCCGCCCGAGAAGGCGTGCGGGTGCCGGTTGAGGTATCCGGTGGGCAGGCGCACCATCTCCATCGCCTCCGAGACCCGCCGGGTGAGTTCCCGGTCGTCGGTGAGGCCGTGGTTGCGCAGCGGCTCGCCGATGATGTCCCGCAGGGTCATGCGCGGGTTGAGCGAGGAGAAGGGGTCCTGGAAGACCAGCCGCACCTCCCGTTGGAAGGGGCGCAGGGCGCGGGTGGACAGGGTCGCCAGGTCCACGGGGCCGGCCCCGGATCGGGGTCGGTAGCGGATCTCGCCGGCGGTGGGGCGGATGGAGCCGACGACGCAGCGGCCCAGGGTGGTTTTCCCGCAGCCGGACTCCCCCACCAGGCCGAGGGTCTCCCCGGCACGGATGGTGAGGTCGACGTCGGTGACGGCGCGGACCCGGCCGGTGGTGCGGCCGAGGAAGCCCCGGCGGATGGGGAACTCCACCCGCAGCCGGCGGATGTCGAGGACGGGTTCCCCCTCGGGCACGGGGTCCGGGGCGGCTTTCGTGG
>NZ_VKHS01000357.1 GCF_014141525.1 Streptomyces calidiresistens | reverse complement strand
ATCCCTCCCCGTCCCCCGGTCGTGAGGGCTGCGAGGCGTGCCCCGACCCCGACGAGGGGGAGAACGCCGTGCGCACCACGCACCCCGAACTGCTGCACACCCTCCGCGATCGTGACCTGACCACGGCCAAGGAGATCCTGGCCGGCGTCACCGTCGACGAGGCGGTGACGATACTGCGGGAGGCTCCCGCCACCGAGCGGGTCCTGGCCTACCGTCTGCTGGACAAGCGGACGGCGGCCGAGGTCTTCGACCTGCTCACCGGCCCCGAGGAGGTGGACCTCCTGACGGCCATGACCACCTCCGAGGCCACCGCGGTCCTCGAATCCCTGGACCCCGACGACCAGGCCCGTCTCCTGGACGAGGCCCCGGCCGGCGTCGCCAAGCGCCTGTTGGCCGCGCTCCCCGAGAGCGACCGACGACGTGTCGGGGTCCTGCTCTCCTACCCGGCCGACAGCGCCGGTCGGTTGGCCAACCCCCGTTACCTGGCCCTGCGTCCCGACACCGACGCGGCGCGTGCGCTGGAGGAGGTGCGCGACTCCCGGCTGGGGCCGGAGGACCTGACCACGGTGTTCGTCATCGACGGGGAGCGCCACTACCTCGGCCTGGTGACCGTGGCGGAGTTGGTCCGCGCCGCGCCGGGCACGCTCCTCGGCACCCTGGCCCGGCTGCCGGACATCGCCGTGACCACCACCGCCGACGCGGCGGCCGCCTCCCGACTGCTGCAACTGCGCGACCTGGGGGCCCTGCCCGTCATCGACTCCGAACGGCGCCTGGTCGGCGCGCTGACCTACGACGACGCGATGGACGCGCTGGAGGACGACGCCTCGGAGACGATGTACCGCAAGGCGGGGCTCGGCGACCCCACCCACGCCAAGGAGTTGCTGCGCAGCGAGCGGCTGACCCGGGGCGGCATCCTCTACCCGGTGCGGGTGCGGATCGCCTTCCTCATGGTGACCCTGGCCGGCGGTCTCATGGTGGGCGGACTGATCGAGCGGTTCGAGGACGTGCTCGCGGCCGTGGTGGCGGTGGCGATCTTCGTTCCGCTGATCATGGACATGGGGGGCAACGTGGGCACCCAGTCCACGACGATCTTCGCCCGGGGGCTGGCGCTGGGGCACATCGACCCCAAGGTGTTCGGCCGCCAGTTGTTCCGCGAGGTGCGGGTGGGCGCCACCATGGCCCTGATCCTCGCCGGCATCGGCGGCACCGTCGCCTACCTGTGGCAGGGGGCGCCCAACGACATCCCCCTGCTGGGCCTGGCCGTGGGACTGTCCCTGTTCACCTCGGTGACGCTCGCCACCTTCCTCGGTTTCGCTCTGCCCTGGCTGCTGTTCAGGATCGGCCTGGACCATGCCCCGGGGGCGGACCCCTTCATCACGACCATCAAGGACTTCACCGGGCTGGCCGTCTACTTCAGCCTCACCGCATGGCTGTTGGGAGTGGGATGACATGATCGACACCCTGGAATTCACGCTCCGCCTGGCCGCCGCCTTCGGTCTCGGGGCCCTGGTCGGCGTCGAGCGCCAGTGGCGTGCCCGGATGGCCGGCCTGCGCACCAACGCGCTGGTCGCCACCGGCTCCGCGCTCTTCGTACTGCTGGCCGTCAACACCCCGGGCGAGGTCAGCCCCACCCGGATCGCGGCGCAGGTCGTCTCCGGCATCGGTTTCCTCGGTGCCGGGGTGATCATGCGCGACGGCATCAACATCCGGGGGATCAACACCGCCGCCACCATCTGGTGCGCCGCCGCCATCGGCGTACTGGCCGGCAGCGGTCTGTACCTCGGTGCCCTCCTGGGGGCCGTGGCGGTGGTGGTGGCCAACCTCCTGTTGCGTCCCATCGCCCGGCGGATCGAGTCCGCCCCGGTCGGCAACGGCAGCGAGGTCCGCACCCCCTACCGGCTGCGCATCACCTGCCGGGAGGACCAGGAGGCGCACGTCAGGGCGCTGCTCCTGCAGTCCCTCTCCGGTGGGGGCTTCACCCTGCGGTCCCTGGAGAGCCGGGACGTGGATCACACCGGCCGGGTTCACGTCCGGGCCGAGATGACCACCCGGGGGCGGTCCGACGACCAACTGGAGCAGGCCGTCAACCGCCTCAGCCTCGAACCGGGGGTCAGCGCCGTCCGGTGGGAGGCCCTGGAGGAGGCCGACGGGAACCGGGAGAACCGGGAGAGCGAGGTGTGAACGCCGGGGTCGCCGCCCGGCGCCGTCCCCTCCCACGGGCAGCGGCGGGCGGTGACCCCGGGGACGCATTCCTCTCCGGATATGCCTGTTGTGCGGCTTTTGTCGGATGTACGGTGGAAGGACCTCCGCAGGACGGGAGGTGAATCATGGGACAGGCACGCGAGGTCATGGACCGCCTCACCGAGGCGCTCACCACGACCAGGGACCTCAAGACCGTCGCGGACTGCTTCGCGGAGGACGCCGTCTTCGTCGCCCCGGACGCCGGGGAGATCCGGGGACGGGAACGGATCGTCGAGTACTGGCGCCAGTTCATGGACGCGATGCCCGACGTCGGCTACGAGCCGCTGGCCCTCCACGAGGACGGTGACTCCGCCATCGACGAGGGCTTCATGGTCGGGACCAACACCGGTCCGCTCGTCGCCCCCGACGGGGAGAGGATCCCCCCGACCGGCCGACACATCCGGGTGGTCGGCTGCGACCGCGCCACCGTCGTGGACGGGCACATCGTCGAGCACCGCGTCTACTTCGACCGGATGGAGTTCCTCGGACAGCTCGGTCTGCTGCCGGAGCCGACGCCCTGAGAACACCGAGACCCGGAGAGGAGGTGCCCCGGGAAGAAGGCGTCCCCGAGAGGGGACCCGTACCGCCCGCCCCCGCCCGGCTGCCCCGCGCGGGAGCGGGCTTTTGCGTGTCGGCGACGGGCACGATGGGGTTCCGGGGCGCGAGCCCCGGCGCGCGGCGAGCCGCACGGAACAGACCCGGAACAGACACGGAACAGGGAGGCACGACGTGATCGTGGCGTTTTCGGTGACCCCGATCGGCACCGGTGAGGACGTGGGGGAGGCGGTGGCCGAGGCGGTGCGGGTGGTGCGCGAGAGCGGCCTGCCCCACCGCACCGACGCGATGTTCACCAGCATCGAGGGCGAGTGGGACGAGGTGATGGACGTCGTCCGGCGGGCCGTGGACGCGGTCCGGGCCCGCTCCTCCCGGGTGAGCGTGGTGCTCAAGGCGGACATCCGCGAGGGGGTCACCGACGGGCTGACCTCGAAGGTCGAGACGGTGGAGCGGTACCTGGCCGGGTGAGGCCCCGGTCGTCGGGGGTGGGGCGCCCCCGTGCGCCCCACCCCCGCCTCACGGTTCGTCTCACAGTTCGTCGCGCACCCCGCGCTCGATGTCCCGGCGCATCGCCCACCAGCCCACGGCCCCGCCGACGGTCCCGCCCACCGCCGCGCCGATCCAGGTGGCGGCGCTCGGTCCGCCCCGCATGACGATGACGGGGATGAAGCAGAGCAGCATGGCGCCGAGGGCGAGGTACATCGTCCGCACCCGTCGACCGACGTACCACGGGCGGCCCGGCTCGGCGTCGCCCGGCTCCAGGGCCCCGGCCGCACCGGTGGCCGCCGACAGGGGGCGCTTGTAGTAGGCCATGTAGAGCCAGTACCCGCACGGCTCCCAGCCGTCGGGGGCCAGTTCGGCGGCGTACTCCTCGCGGTCGCGACGGCGCACCACCTCGCGCCGGTACTCCCAGCGCAGCGGCTCCGCGGGGTCGCGCCGGCAGACGAAGCGGCCGAGCGCGTCCACCCGGACCACCTCCCAGCCGAGGTCGCCCTGGCGGTTGAGGACGTCGCGGTCCACGTACTGGTCGCAGGCGAAGCGCCACTCGCGGGCCCCGGCGTCCCCGGCGTCCTCCGGCAGGGTCCCGTCGCCGACCCGGCCGCCCGCCGTCCCGGGGCCGGCCCCGCCGTCACCGGCGAGTCGGGCGGCCAGGTCGCCGGCGGGGCCGAACTCCTCCACGGGGTCCGCCCCGCTGTCCAGCAGGTGGTCCGAGAGTTCGGTGACGGTCTCGCCGATCCGTCGCTCGGCCATGCCCCGGCGGCGCAGTTCGTCCGCCAGTTCGGTGAACCAGCCCGTGCCCTGCGTGGTGTCCGTGGCCTGCGTGGCCTGCGTGGCTTTCATCGGGCTCATCCCCTCGGTCCCCCGTTCGGTGGTCATGCGGTCGGTCCCTTCCCGGTGATTCCCTCCGGCCGGCGGCCGGCGAGCCCTTTGGCGAGGTGCTCACCGACGAGGCGGTGGAACTCGTTCCACGCCGCGCCCTGCTCGTGAAGCACGGTGGAGCCGGCCTCGGTGAGCCGGTAGTAGCGCCGTCCCGGCCCTCGTTCGGCGGCCCGGAACTCGGCGTCGAGCAGGCCCGCCTCCTCCAGTCGGTTGAGCACCGGGTACAGGGTGCCGCCCCGGATCGTGCCGAGCCCGGCCTCCTCCAGTCGGCGGGCGATCTCGTAGCCGTAGCTCTCCCCGTCGGTGAGGCAGGAGAGGACGAGCAGGTCGAGGACGCCTTTGAGCCAACTGGCTCTGCGGTCGGTGGCCATACCCATATTGAACACCGACCTAGTTAGGAAAGCAACCTATGTGGTCGCGCCGATGCCCGGCCCCTCCCCGAGGGGCCGGGGGACGCGGATCAGTGACCGCGTTCGGCGCCGCCGTTGACCTGGATGATCTGCGAGGTGACGTGCCCGGCCCCGGGCGAGGCGAGCCAGTGCAGGGTGGCCGCCACGTCCTCCGGGGTGCCCGCCCGGCCGTTGAGCGTCTCCGCCACCCGGGCCCGCAGCCGCTCCTCGGTCATCGTGTCGCCGAAGAACTCGGTGTCGGTGATCAGTCCCGGCGCCACCACGTTCACCGTGGTGCCCGAGGGGCCGAGGCGGCGGGCCAGGTCGTGCGCGTAGGGGTGCAGCGCGGCCTTGGCGGCGCCGTAGGAGCCGGAGCCCGACCCCCGGTAGGCGGCGATGGAGCCGAGGAAGAGGACCCGGCCGCCGTCCCGGCGCAGCAGGTCGGCCTCCAGCAGGGCCTCGGTGGTGAGCACGGCGGTGAGGGTGTTGAGACGGAAGTTCAGCTCCCAGTCCCGGGCGATGCCGGTCAGCCGGTCGGTGCCCGGCCCGGGGGCCGGTTCGAGGAGGCCGTTGCCGCCGGCGGAGTGGATCACCACGTCCACCCCGCCCCACCGCTCCCGCACGGCGTCGGCCAGCGCGGCGGCCCCGGCCGGCTCGGTCAGGTCGGCGGCGAATGCCCCGGCCCCGTCGATGCCGGCGGCGGCCCGCTCGATCACCTCGGAACGGCGGCCGACCAGCAGGGTGCGGTCGCCGGAGGCGGCGAAGGCCCGGGCGGTGGCCAGGCCGATGCCGGTCCCGCCCCCGGTGATCAGGACCCGGCGGGAGGGGGCCTCGCCCCGGGGCCCCCGGGTGGCGGAATCGGCGTGCGGGGAGGGGGAGTCGG
>NZ_VKHS01000356.1 GCF_014141525.1 Streptomyces calidiresistens | reverse complement strand
GAACCGGGGGGAGGGCCGGGTGGAACGACGCGCGCCCGCGCACACCGCCCCGCCCACGGACCGGCCGCCCCGGTCGGTGCCGCGACCCCCTCGGGGAGCCGGACGTGACCGACGAGGACCGTTCCGGATCGCCCATCGACCGTTCCGTACGCGAGTTGGCCGTGCACCTGCCCGCCGCGTGGACCGCCTTCCACGAGCAGTACTACCCCGCCTACCTCGCCTACGCGGAGTTGCAGCTGGGCGACCGCGAGGAGGCCGGTGAACTCGTGCACCGGGTCTTCGTGCACCTGGCCGCGCACTGGCAGCGGCTGATGCGCGAGGAGGCGCCGATGGCCAGCGCTTGGGCGCTGCTGAAGTCGGGCGTCGCCCGGCACCTGGAGGAGCGGGGACGGACACCGGCGATGCCGGAGACCGCCGTCTTCCGCAACGTCGGCCGCCGGGTCCTGGAGGACGTGCGCGGCGAGTTCGCCGCGATGGAGTCGGCGCTGGGCCTGTACACGGCGATAGCCCGGCTCCCCGAACGACAGTTCGACGTAATCGTGCTGCGCTACGTGCTGGGGTACCCCACGGGTGACGTGGCGCGCCTGATGGGCGTGAGCGACGTGACGGTGCGCACCCACTGCACGCTGGCCCGTCGCAAGCTCGGTCGGGACCTGCAGATGGACACGGGAGGGGACGGGGACGATGACGACGCACGGCGGTGATCGGGGCTCGGAGCGCCCCTGCCGGGACACCCGGAACCCGGGTTCCCGCAGCCCGGGTGCCAGGAGTCTGGACGACCTGCTGGCCGGGGCCGTCGTCCCGGCCGGCGTCCACGACCCGGAGACGGTGGCGGCGGCCCGGCGCCGGGTGGAACGCGAGGTGGCCGAGAGTCTGTGGCGGGAGGCGCTGCACCGCGATTCCTACGCCCACCTGGTGCTCTCCGAGTCGCCCCGGGTCCGGCCCGGCGGCCCGACCCCACCGGCCGGTGATCCGGCGGACGAACCGGCGGTTCGGCTGCCGGTGGCGCTGCTGCGCCAGGCGGCCCGTGACCTGTCGGCCCTGTGCGAGCTGGTGGTGCGGGACTCGCGGGCCGCCCGGGACATCGCGGGACTGGTCAACTCCCGACGCATAGAGCCGGACGGGGCGCTGGTCTTCGCCTGCCTGCTGCACCTGGCCGGTCGGGTGGACGGGGCGCAGTTCTGGTGGCAGTTCGGCGCGGGGGCGGGGAAGTCCACGCCCGCCCTGTGCCTGTACCTGCTGCACCTGCAACGGGGTGAGATGCGCGACGCCGAGCACTGGGCCTGCCAGGCCGCCGAGTTGGAGGTGCTGGAGGCACGCGAGGCCCCGGCCCCGGTGGCCGGTCGGTGCCCGTCCGCCGGAACCGGGACCGGTGCCGCGGCGGGCGCGTCGAGGGCCGGCGAGCCGGTGCGGCGGGGAGTCGGCCGTCCCCGGGGGCGGACCTTCTACGCCCGTGAACCGTGCCACCGCCCGTTGTACGAGCGGGGGTTCGCGACGGTGGAGTCGATGTTGCTGCGCACCCGCGCCGGCCTGCACACCCGGGGCGCGGCCCCGGACGCGGTGGGAGGCGCGGCCGGGGCCCGCCCGGCGGTGGCGGCGGCCATCGAGGGACTGACCGGGGTGCACGAGCGCTACGACCGGGACTTCGGGCACGTGCCGCGTCCCGATCCGGGGCTCGCCCGGCGGCTGGCGGTCGATTCGCCGTCCCCGGCGGGGTGTTGAGGCCGGGTCGGTCCCCGGGATCGGGGTGGGCGGAGGCCGGCCCGGGACGGGGGCGCGCCGCGTCCCCGTCACCGGCCGGCGGTGCGCGGTCGGCGGGTGGGCGGCACCGTGCGCGGGGGGTCGCGGTGGTGCGGCGGGTTTATCCGCGCTCCTTCATTCGTGCCGGTGAAACACCCGGTGCCGACGGATTCCGGGGGCTTCACCCGGGCAACTCTGTCCCCGCGACGTCGATCATGTCGCCCCGGGGGTCGGCCGACCCCGCGGCACGTCCCATCTCCTCGGGCGGGAGCACCGTCCCGCACACACAGCTCGGAGGAATGAAGATGTCCCGTACCCGTACCACCGTCCGTCTCGTCGCCGCCGCCGCGGCGGTGCCGTTGGCGCTCGGAGCCCTCTCCGGTGTGGCCGTGGCGGACAACATCACCGACCAGGGCAACGTCGCCGAGGTCACCACCGGCGACGACAGCTTCGTGGTCATCGGGCAGTCGAACAGCAACGTGTCGATCGACTTCGCCGGTGACCTGCTGCCGGACGTCCTGCCCGGCTTCGTCCCCATCTGGTTCCCGCTCTGGTGAGGTGAGGCCCGCGGGAGCGGGTCGATGGCTCAGGGGTTCTCGTACGGCCGTGTCCGCACCGGGCGCGGCCGTACGGCTGTTCCGGGCCCGGACCCCGGCCCCAACCCCCTCGGCCCGGACCCGTACGGAGTCCCGCACCGGACCCCCGTGGCGGAGCCCCCGGGTCCGGTATCGGGGTCCCGTCCCGGCGCCGCCGCGGCCCGTCCCCGAGGCGGTCGACCCCCCGTCCCGGACGCCGGCGGGCGGCCCCGCACCGGGCCTCCGCGCAGGTGACGGCGTACCCGTCGGCGGCCGGGGACGGGGGACCGCGACGGTCCCCCGGGGGACATCCCCCCGGGGGGCCCCGACCCGGATCGGGGACACCCGGGGACGGCCTCCACCCGGGGGTGGTGGGGCCTTCCCCCGTTCTCCTCCCCCGGGCGGAGAATCGGTCCCGACCCCGGGGCGATCCGTCGGGACCCCCGCCGCGCCTAGCGTGGCACCATGACCACGCCAGGAAGCACCCCGCCGGTGACACCGCTCACCTTCTCGACCTACGTCAGGGCGCGCGGACCGGTGCTGCTGCGCACGGCCCGCTCGCTGACGCCGAACCCCAACGACGCCGAGGACCTCCTGCAGACCGCGCTCGCCAAGACGTTCGTGGCGTGGGACCGGATCGAGGACCACCGCGCTCTGGACGGTTACGTGCGGCGGGCCCTGATCAACACCCGGACCTCGCAGTGGCGCCGGCGCCGAGTGGACGAGCACCCGGTGGACGAGTTGCCCGAGCCCGAGCCCGTGCCGCAGGCCGATCCGGCCGAGCGGCAGGCCCTGCGCGAGGTGATGTGGCGGGCGGTGCTGCGGCTGCCCCCCCGCCAGCGGGCGATGGTGGTCCTGCGCTACTACGAGGATCTGAGCGAGGTGCGCACCGCCGAGGTGTTGGGGGTGTCGGTGGGCACGGTCAAGAGCGCCGTCTCCCGTGCCATGGCCCGGTTGCGGATGGATCCCCGACTGGCCGCCCTAGCGGCCCCGGAGGGGGAGGCGGAGCCGACCGGGTCGGTGTCGACGGTGTCGACGGTGTCGAAGCCGGTGGAGCCGGTGGAGCCGGTGGGCACGCCGGGCGCCGCGGCGGTCGGCGTCCTGCCGGCCCGCCCGCGCGCCGCCGGGAAGCGCCGCGCGTCCCGCGCCGGGATGGCCGGGCGGGGGCCCGCCACGGCGGTGGCCCGGGCGGCCTGAGGGCCGGCCCGGGCCCGCGGCGGACGCCGAGCGTCTGCCCGACCACCGGCCCGAACACCGGCCCGGTCACCGGTTCGCCGGTGGGTGTCCTCCCCCGGCGCCGCAGTCCGTCCCCACCCCGATCGCCCGCCCGGGAACCCGGGAACCCGGGAAAAGGACGCCCCCGGGGTAGTGACATACCGCTTGGTATGCCAGCACAATCACGGGAACCATCCTCGCGTAACGGCGCGCACCCGTGGGAGGCCCGGTGTACAGCACCATGCAGGACGTTCCGCTGCTCGTGAGTCGCATCCTGCGGCACGGCTCCACCATCCACGGAAAATCCGTGGTCACCACCTGGACCGGTGACGGCCCGCCCGTCCGCCGCACCTACGCCGGGATCGGCGAGCGCTCCGCCCGCCTGGCCCATGCCCTGGCCGACTCCCTCGAAGTCCGCCCCGGGGACCGCGTCGGCACCCTGATGTGGAACAACGGCGAACATCTCGAGGCGTACCTGGCGGTCCCCTCCATGGGGGCCGTCCTGCACACCCTCAACCTCCGCCTGCCCCCGAAGCAGCTCGCCTGGGTGATCAACCACGCCGAGGACCGGGTGATCCTCGTCAACGGCACCCTGCTGCCCCTCCTCGCGCCCCTGCTGCCCGCCCTCACCACCGTCGAGCACGTCGTCGTGGTGGGCCCGGGCGACACCTCCGTCCTGGAGGGCTGCCGCCCCGAGGTGCACGAGTACGAGGCGCTGCTGGCCGACCGCCCCGGCACCTACGCCTGGCCCGAACTCGACGAACGGGCCCCCGCCGCCCTGTGCTACACCTCCGGCACCACCGGCGACCCCAAGGGCGTGGTCTACTCCCACCGCTCGGTCTACCTGCACTGCCTCCAGGTCAACACCGCCGAGGCGATGGGACTGACCGACGCCGACACCTGCCTGCCGGTGGTCCCCATGTTCCACGTCAACGCCTGGGGCCTGCCGCACGCCGCGTTCATGACCGGCATCAACCTCCTGATGCCCGACCGCTTCCTGCAGCCCGCGCCGCTCGCCGAGATGATCGAGACCGAGCGCCCCACCTACGCCGCGGCCGTCCCCACCATCTGGCAGGGGCTGCTGCTGGAACTGGCGGAGAAGCCGCGCGACATCTCCTGCCTGAAGTCCGTCACCATCGGCGGCTCCGCCTGCCCGCCCTCCCTGATGAAGGACTTCGAGGAGAAGCACGACGTGCGGGTCGTGCACGCCTGGGGCATGACCGAGACCTCCCCGCTGGGCACCGTCGCCCACCCGCCGGCCGGCCTCGACCCCGAGGAGGCCTGGCCCTACCGGCTCAGCCAGGGCCGCTTCCCCTGCTCGGTCGAGGCCCGCCTCATCGGCCCCGACGGTACCGAGCAGCCCTGGGACGGCACCTCGGCGGGCGAGTTGGAGGTGCGCGGCAACTGGATCGCCGGCGCCTACTACGGCGGTCCCGACGCCGAGGCCGTCCGCCCGGAGGACAAGTTCGCCCCCGACGGATGGCTGCGCACCGGCGACGTCGGAACCATCACCCCCGACGGCTACCTGAACCTCACCGACCGCGCCAAGGACGTCATCAAGTCCGGCGGGGAGTGGATCTCCTCCGTGGAGCTGGAGAACCGCCTCATGGCCCACCCCGACGTGCTGGAGGCCGCCGTGGTCGCCGTGCCCGACGAGCGCTGGGGCGAGCGCCCCCTGGCCACCGTCGTGCTGCGCGAGGGATCGACCGCCGGCTTCGCCGACCTGCGGGAGTTCCTCTCCGGTCAGGTCGCCAAGTGGCAGCTGCCCGAGCGCTGGAGCGTGATCACCGAGGTGCCCAAGACCAGCGTCGGCAAGTTCGACAAGAAGGTGCTGCGGGCGCGCTACGCGCAGGGCGACCTCGATGTCACCGATGTCACCGATGTCACGGCGGCCCCGGCGGACTGACCCGGCTGCGCTTATCGAAGGAAACGAAGCTTGTGAACATTGTGT
>NZ_VKHS01000355.1 GCF_014141525.1 Streptomyces calidiresistens | reverse complement strand
CCCTCGCCCCCGACCCCCTCGACGACCGCGCCGCCCGGGCCGGAGGGAGACGACCGCACCCGACCCCACACGTAAGGAGCAACACCTTGACCTCGGGATCCGGAGAAGCTTCCGTCCCCGATCAGCCCACCCCGAATCCCTCCTCCGCGGAGCCCGAAAAGCCCTCCACCTTCCGTTCCCTGCGGGTGCGGAACTACCGGATCTTCTTCCTGGGCGCCGTCGTGTCCAACACCGGTACCTGGATGCAGCGCATCGCCCAGGACTGGTTGGTCCACACCCTCACCGGCTCGGCCGCCGCGGTCGGTACCACCGTGGCCCTGCAATTCCTGCCGATGCTGCTCTTCGGCCTCTACGGTGGTGTGCTCGCCGACCGCATGGACAAGCGCCGTCTGCTCCTGTGCACCCAGGGAGCGATGGGCCTGACCGGGCTGGCGCTCGCCGCACTCACCCTCAGCGGTCAGGTCCACGTCTACCACGTGTACGGTCTGGCCTTCGTCCTCGGCATGATCACGGTCGTCGACAACCCTGCCCGCCAGACCTTCGTCTCCGACCTCGTCGGTCCCGCCCTGCTGCGCAACGCCGTCTCCCTGAACTCCGCCAACTTCCAATCCGCCCGTATCGTCGGCCCCGCCGTCGCCGGCGTCCTCATCACCGCGGTGGGAAGCGGCTGGGCGTTCCTCTTCAACGGTCTGTCCTTCATCGCCCCGGTGCTCGGACTGCTCCTGATGCGCACCTCCGAACTGACCCCCGCCGAGCGTGCCCCACGGCGCAAGGGGCAGTTGAGGGAAGGACTCGCCTATGTGGGCGGGCGACCCGAGTTGCTGTGGCCGGTCGTGCTGGTGGGATTCATCGGTACGTTCGGCTTCAACTTCCCGATCTGGGTCGTCGCCTTCACCGATCACGTCTTCGCCGCCGGTGCGGGGACCTATGGGTTGCTGAACACCCTCATGGCGGTCGGTTCCCTTGCCGGGGCCCTGCTCGCCGCCCGACGGATGGGCAGCCGGATGCGGTTCACCGTGGGAACCGCCGGGTTGTTCGGTGCCCTGCTGGTCGTGGCGGCGGGAGCCCCGCACTTCGTGGTCTTCGCCCTCCTGATGATCCCCATCGGGTTCGTCGGGATGACCTTCATGATCACCGCCAACACCAGCCTCCAACTGGCCAGTGACCCGGCGATGCGCGGCCGGGTGATCAGCCTGCACATGATGGTGTTCCTCGGCGGCACCCCCATCGGAGCCCCTCTGCTCGGCTGGGTCACCGACACGATGGGCCCGCGCGTCGGCATGGCGGTCGGAGGTGCCATCTGCGCGGTCGCCGCCCTGGTGGTGGCCCTGGTGCTGGTCCGGATCGGAGGGCTGCGGCTGCGGGTCAGGCTGCGACGCGGCTCCCCCGTCCTCGACGTCGTGCCCCGGAAGAAGCCCGTCCCGGTCGCGGGCTGAGTCCCCCGCCCCGCCCACGGCCCGGAACCCGCCCGGGTGCGGACCGTGGGCCGAGGCCCTCCGGGCCGTGGGCCGGGCGGGAAGGAGGCCGCGCGGTCGGTCGCGTCCTCGGGGTGCCTCCGGAGCCGACCTCGGGAAGACTGCCGTCATGCGCCTGTTCTCCGCCCTGCTTCCGCCGGAGACCGTCCTTCGCCGGGTCTCGGAGGTCACCCGGGAACTGCGTGATCTCCCGGAGGCCGAGGGGCTGCGCTGGACGGATCCGGCCGGATGGCACATCACCCTCGCCTTCCACGGCGAGTGTCCGGAGGACATCCTCCCGGAGCTGGGCGAGCGGCTCGGGCGGGCCGCTCGCAGGAGCAGCCCCTTCCACCTGCGACTGGCGGGCGGGGGATGCTTCGGTGACAGGGTGCTGTGGCTGGGAGTCGTCGACGCCGACCCGCAGCCCGTGGGCGGCACCCCGGCCGCGGCCGGGGTGGGTGATGACCGGGCGGAGGGGAACGGCCCGGCCGCCGATGCGAAGGGGAAGGCGGGGGCACGGGGCCGAGCACCCGGGAGCCCGACGGAGGACGCGTCGGCCGCGCAAGGCGCGTCGGAGCCGGGGAGTGGGCGGCCACGCCCCGGGGGCGCGACCGGACGCGATCGTCCGGCGGTGCGGTTGGCCGAGGCGTGCCGGGCAGCCGGGGCCCGGGCCGGGGCGCCGCATCGGGAGACGGCGCCCTTCCGTCCCCACCTGACCCTCGCCCGATCCCGTGGGGGAGCGGGGCGGGGGATGGCCGTGCTCGCCGGGATCCCGGGGAACCCGATCGGGGAGGTCTGGCGCGTCGACCGTCTTGTACTGATCCGCAGCGAACTGCCGTCGGGGGCCGTGCCGGGGAGCGGCCCGCGGTACACCCCGCTGCTGGCCCGGGAGCTGGGAACGGGACGTGCCGTGGAGGCGGCGGACGCCCGGCTCTGACCCTCCTTCTCCGTGCTTCTCCGTGCCCCTCCGGGTCCCCGCTCCCTCCCGGGGTGTTCCGCCGGGCCCCACCCACGTCATCCGCGGCTGCCCGGCACGGAGGTCCGGGGAATCGCGCGGCCCCCGGGAAGCACGGTCCCCGGAGCGCGGGGCCGCCCGGGGCGACCCCACGGCACGGGGTGGTGGTCGTTCCCGCTACCGTGGGGGCGTGGACGCGAAGACCCGCGCGCGCATCGTCAGCGCCGCACTGATCCTGATGTTCGCCGTGGTGTTCATCGCCACCGCTGTCGGCGGCTGACCCCGGACCCGGTGACGCCGGAGGGCCCGCCCCCGGCGTGGGGAGGCCGCTCCCCCCCGATCCGCCTCAGACCTCGGGCGCGGGCACCCGCCCTCCGGGGTCGATCGGCCGTGAGGGGCCCGCCCCGTGGCCGCCGCCCGTTCCCCGGTCGGACGGCCGGCGCCCGGAACTTTCTCGCCGTCCCCCCCCCGGGGGGGAGCGGAGGGCGGGACGAGGGCACGACCCGGTCGTCCCGCCCCCGGACGTCACCAGGCGAAGGCCTCCGGGGAGGGCCCGGGGCCGGGGAAGATCTCCTCCAGACCCGAGAGCACCTCCTCGCCCAGCTCCAGCTCGACGGCGCGCAGCGCCGAGTCCAGCTGCTCGCGGGTGCGCGGCCCGACGATGGGACCCGTCACCCCCGGCCGGGTCAGCAGCCAGGCGAGACCCACCTCGCCGGGCTCCAGGCCGTGCTTGGCGAGCAGGTCCTCGTAGGCCTGGACCTGCTCGCGCAGGGTGGTGTTCTCCAGTGCCCGCAGGGTGCGGCCCCCGGCACCCGAGCCCTCCCGCTCCTTGCGGATCGCGCCGCCCAGCAGGCCGCTGCCCAGCGGCGACCACGGGATGACGCCCATGCCGTAGGCCTCCGCGGCCGGGATGACCTCCATCTCGGCGCGTCGTTCCACCAGGTTGTACAGGCACTGCTCGCTCACGAGACCGAGCGAGCCGCGTCGGGCGGCGGTCTCGTTGGCCTGTGCGAGATTCCATCCGGCGTGGTTGGAGGAGCCCACGTACAGCACCTTGCCCTGCTGCACGAGCACGTCCATGGCCTGCCAGATCTCCTCCCACGGGGTGGCGCGGTCCACGTGGTGGAACTGGTACAGGTCGATGTGATCGGTGTTCAGCCGCTTGAGGCTGGCATCGACGGCCCGACGGATGTTGAGCGCGGAGATCTTGTCGTGGTTGGGCCACACGGGCTTGTCGTCCAGCTGCATGCTGCCGTAGACCTTGGTGGCGAGGACCACCTTGTCGCGGCGGTCACCGCCCTTGGCGAACCAACTGCCGATGATCTCCTCGGTGCGGCCCTTGTTCGCCCCCCACCCGTACACATTGGCGGTGTCGAAGAAGTTGATGCCCGCGTCCAGGGCGGCGTCCATCAGCGTGTGGCTCTCGGCCTCGTCGGTCTCGGGGCCGAAGTTCATCGTCCCCAGCACGATGCGGCTGACCTTGAGACCGGTGCGTCCCAGATGTGTGTACTTCATGGCGCACCAGTCAATGTGGTGGAGCGCACTCCGGGCAAGCACCGATGCGGGCACGGGCGCGGCGGGCCGGCAGGCTGGGATCATGCGTCGCCGCTCCGCTCCCGCTCTCCGTGGTCCCTCCCGGGGCCGGATGTCCTCCCGTTCCGTTCGCCGGCACCCGTCCGATGGGGCCTCCGCTTCGGGTCGGGGCCGTCGGTGTCCCCGGCCGGGTCCGGCCGGGTTCGCGCTGATGGTGCTGTTGGTGGTCTCCGTCCTCGCCGGCACGGCCGTCGTCACGGCTCCGCCGGCGGTGGCCGAGGAGGGCGCGGGCGCCGGGGTGCCGGAGGAGTTCACCATCGAGGATCCGCGGATCGTGGAGTCCAGCGGCCTGCAGGCCAGCCATCGTCATCCGAACGTCTACTGGACCCACAACGACAGCGACTACGCGCCCGAGATCTACGCGGTGGACGGCACCACCGGTCGCACGGTCGCCACGGTGACGCTCACGGGGGTGGAGTTCCGGGACGTGGAGGCGCTCCACCTCGGCCCGGACGGCGACCTGTGGGTCGGGGACATCGGGGACAACTTCGACGGCGCGTGGCCGCACGTGTGGATCTACCGTTTCCCCGAGCCGCAGACCCTCGCCGACGTCACCCTCACCCCCACGGTCTACACGGTGACCTGGGAGGACGGCCCGCGGGACGCGGAGGCGTTGATGGTGCACCCGGACAGCGGTCGGGTGTACCTGGCCAGCAAGCAGCGGGACGGGAACGGTGCCGTTTACATCGGTCCGGAGGAGATGAGCACCGAGGGAACCAATGTTTTCACCCGCTACCACGACACGGACCTGTGGGTGACCGACGGGGCCTTCTCCCCGGACGGCACGCGGTTGGTGTTGCGCGGTTACTTCAACGCCGAGATCTTTCGTTGGGCGGAGGGGGAGGAGCCGGAGTCGCTCGGCGTGGTGAACGTTCCGCTCCAGCCGCAGGGCGAGTCGGTGACCTTCACCCCGGACGGACGGACGCTGATGTTCGGCTCCGAGGGCGCGATGAGCCGGGTGCAGCCGGTGGAGCTGACGGGGGACCGGCTGCCGGAGGAGGCGGCCGGGCGGGACACCGACGGGTCCCCCGGGGCCACGCCGGGGACCGGGACCGACGACGCCGTCGGGGGAACCGGCGACACCGGTTCGGCGGCCGAGGAGGGTTTCCCCACCCGTACCGTGTTGGCGGTCCTGGCCGCCACGGTGCTGGTGGTGGCGCTGCGCCGGCTGTTCCGGGGGGCCGGGGCGTCCCGGGGTTAGTGCCGTACCGGGCGACCGCCGGCGCGGCGTCCTCGACGCGGGGAACGGGACTGCTTCCCCGTCCATCGCGTCATCGGCGCAGACCGTCCGGGGGCGTCCGCGCGATCGACGGGGACGTGGCGCGGCGTGCGCCGCGGTTCGTCCGCCGGGGCGCCGGGGTCGGGGACGCGGCCGGTGGGGCTCGCCCGGCCGCGAGGGCCGATACGGCCCGGCCCGCGCACCGGGCCCCGCTCCCGAACCCCGCTCCCCGGGGGGCACGCCCCGCCCGGTGCGGTACGGGGC
>NZ_VKHS01000354.1 GCF_014141525.1 Streptomyces calidiresistens | reverse complement strand
GGCCGGACTCCCGGGCGGCCCGGGGTGTGGGGGTGTCGGGGTTCATCGCGTGCTCCCTGTGGTCGGTGGTCGCACGTCGCCGGCGCGGCCGGGGTGCCGGCCGCCCGCGCCGGGTCGGCGGGGTCCGGACACCCGCCCCGCCCCGTCGCACCGGTGGGCCGCCGGGTCCGACCGGAACCGTGATCGGGATCGGGTGTCCGAAGGTTCTCCTTTCCCCACCCTAGGCACCTTCACCCGGACGACGCAGGAGGGCGAACGGTCTCCCGGGCGCCGTGCCGGGCCGGGACCACCCGGACGGCCCCGGCGCCGGGGCCGGCACGCCCCCGGGCCCGCCGGGGGATCCCGGGGGCCCGGGCGATCAGAGTCCCGGCCGGCAGCCCTCCAGGACCCGTCGGGCGGTGAGCGCCAGCGAGAGTTCGGCCGTCTCCTTGGGACTGCCCAGCGAGCGGCCGGTCAGCTTCTCGTAGCGGCGCAGCCGGTTCAGGACGGTGTTGCGGTGGCAGGAGAGGCGTTCGCCGGTGCGCTGGGCGGAGGCGTCGCACTCCAGCCAGGTGGCGAGGGTGTCCAACAGGATCTCCCGATCGCCGGGGTCCAGGCGGCGCAGCGGCCCCAGGACGCGTTCGGTCAGGACCGCGCCCAGGTCGGGGGAGGAGACCAGCAGGGCGGCGGCGAGGTGGTCGCGCAGCAGGGCGACCTCGCCGTCGGCGGGGCAGGTCTGGAGGGCCTTCTCCGCCAGCGCCCTGGCCTCCCCGAGGGCGACCAGCCCCCGGGTCGGGGGGCTGACGCCCACCCGCACGGGTGGGGCTCCGGGGGCCGGGGTCAGCCCGCGGGCGAGCCTCTCCACGCCGCGCTCCCCGTCCGGCGGGTCGCCCGGTTCGTCCTCCAGGGGGGCGATCGCCAGGTCCACCGGGTCGCCGGGGTACCAGACCAGCCGGGCGCCGGCGGGGCCGGTGCGCAGGGCGGCGCGACCGGGTCCGGAGACGGCGACCACGGCGTAGCGGCCGTCCTCGGCGAGGCCGAGCGCCTCGACGACATCGGGCAGGTCGGCGACCCGGACGGTGCCGTGCAGCAGCGCCTCGGTCATCAGACGGATGCGGTTCTCCCGCCGCCAGGCCATCTCACGCTCCGCCCTGCGGTAGGCCTCGGCGGCGAGCGAGCAGTGTTCGTCCACGAAGTTCCACACGTCGCCGGCGACGTGCACCAGCAGGCGCATGGACTCGGGGTCGTGACGGGCGGCGGTCTCCAGGAGCTCCTCCCAGACCACGCCGCCGCCCAGCCGGAAGGCGTGCTGGAGGGCGTCGAGCGGCAGGCCCTGGCGCGCCCGGTCCGAGCCGATGCGGCGCGAGCAGCGCCGGGCGGGTTCGCGCATGCCCCGCGGGTCGATCAGGCAACCGACGTTGTGACGCAGGGAGCGGTGGACCTCCTGCCACAGGGCCTCGGTGTCCACCCGGGGGCCCCGGTAGGAGGGTTCCTGGTCCTGGACCAGGGCCACCACCCGGTCGGTGAGATGGGGCAGTCGGTGCAACAGCAGTCGGGCGGAGCGACGCAGGACCAGGAGCGTCTGCGCGCGGTCGGGCGGACGCGTGGCCTCGCGCCGGCCGTCGCCACGATCGTTCCGGTCGACCCGGTGGTCCCGGGTCGTCGTGGCGACCTCCCGGGGTCTGGTGCTCAGGGGCATCACGAACCTCCACCTGTCGGGGCGGTAAGGGCGGCTCGCTCTGCATTGTTGGGGTGCGGCGGTCCGCGATCCAGTGCTGTGCCCGTAGTGCAACCAAAGCCATACCGTCCAGTCGGTAACTGTTGGGATTTTCTCGATCGAGTGTGCTTTTCCGTTCTTTTTCGATGACTTCCGTGTCTTTTACGGAGGTGGTCGGGTGGGAGCCCCTCGTGGCGCCCCCGTGCCCGGGGCGCGCCGGGGGGAACGACGGGACGGACCGCCCTCCCCGACCCGGCGCACCGCGCCGCCCCTCACCGGGGCCCCGGGGTGTCCGGGGCGTCGGCGAGCAACCGGGTCAACTCCACCCGCGAGCGGATCCCCAACACGCTGAAGACGTTCCGCAGATGGTGGTCCACGGTGCGCGGGCTCACCGACAGCCGCACCGCCACCTCCCGGTTGGTCGCCCCCTCCGCCACATGCCGGGCCACCCGCAACTGCTGCGGGGTCAGTGCCGCCAGCACCTCCGGCGGCGGGCCACCCGCCGGGTGGTCGCTCCCGCCCGTCGCCCGCAGCTCGCCCCGGGCCCGCTCCGCCCAGGCCCCGGCCCCGCCCTGCTCGAATCCGATCACCGCCTCCCGCAGCACCTCCCGGGCGTCGCGCGGCCGGCGTCCCCGGCGCAGCGCCATGCCGTGCAGCAGCTGGGTGCGCGCCCGCTCGAAGGCGTTGTCCGCGCCCCGGTGGGCCTCCAGCGCCCGGGCGAACGCCTGCGGCGCGGCCTCCGGCGGCGCGCACAGCGCCCGGCAGCGCAACAGTTGGGGCACCGCCTGCGGATCGGCGGTGGCCGCCGCCCACTCCGCCAGATGCGAGAGCGCCGGACGGGCGTGCTCGGGGCGCCCGGCCAGCACCGAGGCCTCGATGAAGCAGGGCAGCGCCAGCGTGCGCAGCGCGAAGTGGCCCCGGCCCGGCCCGTTGCGCAGCAGGGCCCCCAACCGCAGCGCCGCCTGCCGCGGCCGGTTGAGCGCCAGGTCGCACCGGGCCAGCGCCCACTCGGCCATCGTCGCCGCGATGCCCAGGCCGTGCGCGCCGGCGTCCTGCTCGGCGTCGGCCGCGTGCCGGGCGCACCGCTCGGGGTCGCCGTCGATCGCGGCGGCCATCGCCAGCGCGGCGTGGTGGTGGGCCGCGCTGTTGCGCTGCCCGGTGCGCAGCGCGCTGCGCAACCCCTCCCGGGCGTGCGCCGCGGCCCGCCCGTGCCGGCCGCAGCGCAGTTCGGCGTAGGCCAGCAGTTCCAGTGCGTGCGGCTCCAGCACCCGCTCACCGCGCAACCGGGCCACCGCCAGGCCGCGCGAGGCGCAGACGTACGCCCGGTCGTTCTCCCCCAACAGCATCGCCACCACCGCCGCCCGCAGCAGATCGGCGCTGTGCTCGGACCGCCGGGCGCGTTCCAGCACCCGCCGCAACGGTGCCGTGGCCGCCGCCAGACCGCCCTCCACCAGCGCCGCCATGCCCGCCCCGTAGTCGTCGCGGGGGGCGGCGGCCGCCTCCCCCGCCGTGCCGGCGACCGGTATCACCGGCGTGCCGGTGCCCGCCACCCAGGCCGCCTCGGCGGCGATCCGCAGGGCGTCGCCCGCCCGGTCCGGATCGTGCGGGCCCAGCAGCCGGGCCGCCTGCACCAGGGACTCCCGGGCGTCGGTGATCACCCCGCACTCCCGCTGCAGGGTGCCCAGCACCAGCGCCGCCCGTCCCCGGGTGGCCTCACCGGCCGGCAGCACCCGGGCCCGCTCCAACAGGGTCCGGGCGGTCTGCGGCCGACCCGCCGCCCAGGTGTGCTCGGCGGCGGCGGTCAGCAATCCCGCCCGGGTGTCCGGATCGATCACCAGGTCGGCGGCGCGCAGCAGGGCGTCGGCCGAATCGGTCGGGGGACGCACCGCGGCGGCCCCCTCCACCTCGACCTCGGCGGCCAGCCGGGCCGCGAGGTCCGGGTCCGGCCCCTCCCCGGCGGCGGCCAGGTGGCACAGGCGCGGCAGCGGGTCCGCCGCGCCGCGCAACGCCTCGGCCAGGGCCCGGTGGGCCTCCCGCAACTCCCGGGGGGACACCGCCCGACGCACCGCGCGCCACACCAACGGGCCACCCGGGCGCCACCGGTCGCCGTCCCGGCGCAGCACGCCGAGCGCCTCCGCCGGGAACGACCGGGAGGCGACCTCCCCCTCCGGGGGGTCGGTCGGTTCCTCCCCCCGCCGGGCCCCCGCCGCCGGGGGGTGGTCCGGAACCGGGCCCGGGGTCCCGGCCGGGAGCCCGGCGGCCCGCAGCACCGTGCCCACCTCCGCCTCCCCCCGCACCTCACAGGCGGCGGCCACCAGCACCAGCAGTTCCCGGGCGGGCCGGGACAGCGGACGGAGCGCGTGCTCCGTCCGGCGCAGCCGGGGACCGTCCACCGGCAGGGGGCGCGGCAGCGGCTCCACCCCCGTCAACCGGGCGGGCGGGAGGTGGGCCAGCAGGTCCGCCAGGAGGCCCGGGTTGCCGGCGGCCTCGTCCGTCAGCGCCTCGCGCACCGCCGGATCCGCCCCCTCGGGCAACAACCGGTCCAGCAGCGCCTCGATCTCCGCCTCGGAGAGCGGTGTGAGCACCTCCTCCGGGAGCCCGCCCAACAGGGGGTCGGGGGGCGAGCCGGGTCCGATCGCGGTCAGCCCCAGGATCAGTGCCACCGGCACCCCGGCCCCCAACCGCCGGGCGACGAAACCCAGCACCTCGCGGGAGAGGGGGTCCACCCACTGCGCGTCGTCCACGCAGCACAGCACCGGACCGCCCGCCCGGGTCCGCTCCTGCAGCAGGGCCAGCACCGCGTCCCCGACCACCGGGACCGCGGCCGGCGGGGCGTCGGCGGGCCGGGCCGTCCCCACCAGTTCCCGGGCGACGTCGGGCCCCGCCAGCCGGGTGGCCAGGGCGTGCAGCCCCGCCAGCGGCATCCCGGTCTCGGCCCGCACACCGCGCAGCCGGACCACCGGTTCGGGGGACGCGACCGGCCCGCCCGGGAGGTGAACGGCGCCGGCGGGCGCGGCCGGCCGGGATTCGCCGGTCCCGCACCGGGCCGGCGACCGGGCGAGCCACCGCCCGCGGTCCCGGAACGGCGGTGCGGCGAAGAGGGAGGCCGCCCTCTCCAGCACCGTGCTGACCCCCATACCCGTCTCGGCGCGCACGAGCAACGCCCCGCCGTGACCGGCGCGGGTGCGGTCCAGCAGGGCGCGGACCGCGGTGTCCGTACGGGACCGGCTCGGGAACGAGGACGTCGAAGGACTGTCCATGTGGTTCGGACCTCCCTGCCCGGGGCGTGATCGCAGGTGCCCCCGTCACGCCCGTTGTCGCACGACAGCACCGACCGGATCGCTCGTCCATCCGGGCGTCCCCAAGTCGATGCGGACGCCCAGTGTGTGACGCGGAACACTGTGCGCGCGCACAGAACGCCCGGGCTTCGTACGGAGTCGACAAGGCACGGAGCGGAGGCCGGTGATTTCGCCGATGCCCGGCAGGAGGGTCGGGACCAGCATCGGCACCGCGACGTCGCGGCGTTCCCGGGCCGGGCGCGGAGGCCCTCGGGAGGGAGCACGTGAATCGCACGGATCACGGGGATGACACCGCGTCAAGACTCGTTCCGGACACCGCGCGCGGCGTCTGCGGCGGTCACGGTACCACCGATGCTTTTCGGCCACACGCCCCGTTTTCCGTCCGTCCCGTCCGGCCCGTCCGGCCCGTCCGGCCCGTCCACCCCACTCGCCCCGTCAATTTCAGCTGTTTCCCTGATTTCCCCCATTCCCCCGGAGGCTCCCGGATGAGCAGCTCACCCACCTCCC
>NZ_VKHS01000353.1 GCF_014141525.1 Streptomyces calidiresistens | reverse complement strand
GGACCGGGGGGCCGGGGGCGGCTCCGGCGGTGTGCCTGGGGCACGTCGCTCCTCCCTCGGTGTAGGTTCCGCCCCGAACGGCAGACGGCGTCGATCCCCCGATGGGGTGACGCCGGAGACGTCAGAGAGGGGCCGGGAACGGTGAACAGGAAGCTCGCGATGGCGATGGCCGGCTGCACGGCCCTCGCCCTGACCCTCACCGGATGCGGCGACGACACCGCCGAGCGCACCGAGGAGTGGGCCGCCGAGTTCTGCGACGCCGCCGGGGGGCGGCTGCAGCAGATCCAGGCCGCCAACACCGCTCTCGCCGAGGCCAGCGAGAGCGACGAGGAGCCGGCGGTCGTCCAGGAGGTGTACTCCGAGTCCTACGGGCAGCTCTCCGAGGCCTACGCCGGTCTCGCCGAGGCCGTCGAGAGCGCCGGGGACCCCCCGGTGGACGACGGTGAGCAACTGCGCGAGGACGCGGTGGCCGAGCTCAACGCCCTCTCCGAGTCCTACGACGGCCTGCGGCAGGCCAGCGACGAACTGGACACCGCCGACCGGGCCGCCTTCGCGGAGGGGCTGCGGGAGATGGTGGGGCAGCTCGAGGAGTTCGGACAGATCGGCGGGGACGCGCTGACCCGCCTGCAGTCCGGTGAGCTGGGCGAGGCGATGGCCGAGCAGGAGGGCTGCCGGGTGCCGGGCTCGCCGGTGGACGGCGACGGAGACCCCGACGGGGTCGGCTCGCAGGGCGGGGAGGGCGACGGCTCCGGGAACGCCGAGAACCCGGAGGGCTCCGGGGACTCCGGGGACTCCGGGGACTCCGGCGGCTCCGGCGACACCGACGGCTCCGAGGGCTCCGAGGACGCCGATGCCGCCGAGGAGGCCGGCGACCCGGCGGAGGACGCCGCCGACGAGGAGGAGACCGAGGGCTGAGCCCTCGCGGGGCGGGCCGGGTCGCTTCCGGGTCCCGCCCCGGTGGGCTCCGCGGCGCCGCGCGGTGCGCCGGGCCCGGCGCCGCCGGCGCCCGTCGCTCGGCAGAATGATCCCCCGTGAGCACTGTGAGCACTTCGGATCTCCCCGCCCCCGGCGGCGCCCCCCTGCGCGAGGCGCTGCTCGCGGCCGACTTCACCCCCGACGGTCTGCTGGAACGTCTGGGCGCCCCGGCCTACGCCGCCCTGGCGCGCGGCGAGACGGTGCCCGCGCTGCGGGCCACCCGGGACGGCGACGCCGTCGCCGTCCTGGCCCGTCTCTTCCTGTTGCGCGCCCCCGTCCCCGCGAAGCGGGCCGCGGAGGTGCTGCCGCTGGAGGCCGCGCTGGAGGCCGGGTGGCTGCGCCGCGCGTCCGGGGACACGAACGGCGGGCACGGTGGGGAGGCCGCGAACGACGGCGGGACCCCGGACGCGGTCCGGGCCGCCGTGGACATCCGGCCCTGGTCGGGGCCCGGCGGGGAGGACTGGTTCATCGTCTCCGACGCCGGTCACGCGCTGGGCGGCCGGGCCGGCGCGGCCGCCGGCTCCTCGCGCTCCGACGTGGTGCTGGGCGTGGGCGGGGCCTCCACCACGCTCACCCATCTGATCCCCGACGCGCCCGTCGGTCGGGCACTGGACGTGGGCACCGGCTGCGGGGTCCAGGCCCTGCACCTCACCCGGCACGCCTCCGCCGTCACCGCCACCGACACCAACCCGCGTGCGCTGCGCACCGCCGCGCTGACCCTCGAACTCTCCGCCGCGCCCACCGCGGGGTTCCACGAGGGTTCGCTCTACGAGCCGGTCGCCGGGGACGAGCCGTTCGACCTGATCGTCTCCAACCCGCCGTTCGTCATCTCCCCGCCCGAACCCGGTGGCCCCCGCCTGGTCTACCGGGACGGCGGCATGGCCGGCGACGAGCTGTGCCGATCACTGGTGCGCGGGGCCGCCGACCGTCTGGCCCCCGGCGGCACGCTGGTGATGCTCGCCAACTGGGAGCACCCCGTGGACGGCGACTGGCGCGAACGACTCGCCGGCTGGCTCCCGCCCGGCTGTGACGCCTGGGTGGTCCAGCGCGAGGAGCAGGACGTCACCGAGTACGCCGAGCTGTGGCTGCGCGACGCGGGTGACCACCGCGACGATCCGGCGCGGTACGCGGCGCGCTACGACGCCTGGCTGGAGAACTTCGAGGCCCGGGGCGTGCGCGGGGTGGGCCTGGGATGGATCATGCTCCGTCGCTCGGACACCGACCGGCCCTCGGTGCTGCTGGAGGAGTGGGCGCACGCGGTGCGGCAGCCGCTCGGCCCGACGGTGGCCGGGCACTTCGACCTGTGCGGGGTGTTGCGCGAGCGGGACGACGAGCGGCTGCTGGCCGGCCGCTACCGGCTGGTGGACGAGGTGGTCCAGGAGCAGATCGGCCTGCCCGGTGCCGAACACCCCGAGCACGTGGTGCTCCGGCAGCACTCGGGGATGATGCGGGCCCTGACCGTGGACACCGTCGGGGCCGGTTTCGCGGGTGCCTGCGACGGGACCCTGGCCGCGGGGGTGATCGGCGACGCCATCGCGCAGCTGCTCGGCGACGACCCGGCGGAGCTGCGCTCGCGCCTGCCGGAGCTGCTGCGGGAACTGCTGGAGCAGGGCTTCCTGCGTCCGGTGGACTGACCGACGGGGACCGCCGCTCCGTCCCCCCGGGGGGACCGCCGCTCCGTCCCCGGGCCCGTCCCCGGGGACCGGTGGGGCGGGCGACGGGGTGTCCCGCCGCCCGCCCCACCTCCGACCGCCCCGGACACCGGGTCCCCGGGCGGTTCCGTCGGCTCCCGGTCGGTTCCGCCGCGTGCTCAGTAGCGCAGCACGGCCGCCAGCCTGCCGTGATCGGCGAGTGCGCCGTCCTCGACGAACACCACCCTGGCCCCGGTGTCCAGGGCGGTCTCGGCGACCTCGTCCACGATGTCCTCGCGGACCTCGCCGAGGTGCTCGCCGGGGCGTCCGCCGACCGGGGCGGTCTCCTCGCCTCGCTCGGCGAAGCCGCTCGGCGGGAAGTCCAGGATCCGCACCTCGCCGTTGCCGTTGCCGTTGGTCCGCGCGCCGTCGCCGTTCGTCCCGGACGCCTCCGCCTCGCCGTCGGCGGGGAAGGGCTGCAGGTGGCCGTCGGAGACCTGCACGGTGGTGCGGTAGTGCTCCTCCACCGCGACCATGCCGGCCCGTCCCTCGCGCACGGCCGTCCACACCTCGTCGAGTCCGGCGGCGAAGGACTTGCGGCTGACGGCGGTGTCCAGTTCCTCGCCGACCCGCTCGGTGCGGCGGTGGGCGTACTCCTCCAGCAGCGGTCCCATCTCCTCCAGCAGCGCCGGGGCCGAGGCGTCGGTCAGCCCTCCCTTGGTCAGCCGGCCGGCCGTCTCCACGGCGGGGGGCAGGACGTCGTCCAGCAGTCCGAGGGCCTCCGGCAGCCCGGCGACGAACAGCGGCAGCGGCTCCTTGCGGCAGACCTCCTCCACCGCGCCGGCGATGTCGCGGAAGAAGGACTTGGTCCGTTCCTGCGCGTAGAGGCTGTCGGGTCCGCCGGTGCGGTGCATCCGCTCGGGGTCGAAGTTCTGCTCCGGGACGCTGGGCATGCTCATCGGGAAGCCGCAGATCTCCAGCTGGTCCAGGTGCTCGGGGGCGCCCCGCCACAGCACGGCGCGGTCGGCGGCCACCACCAGCAGGTGGTAGCTGCGCTCCGCCGCCCGGGCGGCGACGAGGTTGCGGGTCAGCCAGCTGTCACTGATCACCACGCGCTCGGGCACCCAGCGCGGTACCGGCCACACGTGGAACTCGTCCTCGTCGGCGAGGACGACCAGACCGTCCAGGGTGTAGCGCAGGTCCAGGTCCTCCACGGCCTCCCGGAGCCGGCGCACGACGGCGTCGCGGCTCTGTCGGGAGACGTGGGGCGCCTCGGTGAGCCGGCGTTCGGTGGCGGCGATCAGGTTGCGCAGCCGGATCACATCCTGGTTGTTGTCCGGGCCGTGGCGGTGGGTCGGCAGGGTGATGGTCACGGCGGGGTAGGGGCGGCGTTCGCGCAGCCGGCTCAGGGTGTCGGCGGTCAGTTCTCCGGTGTGCATCGGGAGCCTCCTCGTCGCTGTCGGATCACCGACGGGTTTCCGGTGGACCCCGGCCGGGGCCCGGTGGACGGTCCCCGGGTACCCCGCTGGGGCCGATCGGACCGTCGCGGTACCGGCTCCGGCGGTGCGGCCGCCGGGCGCTGTTCCTCGCCGGGGCCGTCCGGCTCCGGGTCGGTCCGGTCCGGTGGTGGCCGCGCCGCCGATCCGCCGGGCGCACGGCACGCTCCGGGGGTGCGGTCGGGGTGTGGGGCCCCGGCGTTTCCTGCGCGTACCCGGAGCCTCCCGGGTCACGCCCCCTTCATGCCGTTCGTGCCGGTCCGGGACCCGGGGCGGTGATCCGTGCCACCTTCCCGGGGCCCCGCCGGGGACCCGGAACGCGTGCGCCCCGCCACCGGGAGCGGTGGCGGGGCGCACGGGGTGTCGCGCGTCGGCGCGGGGTCAGCTCTTGAGGACCAGGCCCTCGGAGTCGGTGCGGTCGTCCTTGACGAGGAAGAGGATGCCGTCGATCAGGGCCCAGACGCCGAGGCCACCGCAGGTCAGCAGCTGGGCGACGGCCATGCCGTAGTGGCCGGTGTACCAGCGGCCGGCGCCCACGCCGCCGACGAGGATCTGCAGGATGCCGGCGACAACCTTGGACTTGGTGGAGAAGGGCTTGCCGTTGGGTGCGGTCACGGGGGTGGCCATCGGTACTCCTTGGTGCCGAGCGGTGGAGGTTCTGGAACCGGAGGCGGGGTCGTCGGGGACGGCTCCGCCGGGGACGGGTCGTGGTGGGGAGAACCCGTGACGGCCACGTGTCCGTTCCGGCGCGATCTTCGACACGCCGAAGACGGGGATGGTTGCATCAGTCGATCGGTTTTGATCAAACGGTGATCTGACGAGGGCTCATGGGTCCGAAAGAAGGCGAACTCTCCCGTTTTCCCGGCCCCGTGACGCTCAGCCCGGGGTCCATCCCGCGACGTTGCGGAGCACCGCCCAGAGCACGGCGATCGTCAGCACCACCACGGTGCCGGCTCCCTCCAGCCGCGGCCGGTACCGCCGTCCCCGCGCCCCCTCGTACAGCCATCGACCGCCCCACCAGGCCGCCGCCGGCACCCCGAGCACCAGCAGGACGGCGTTGTCGGCGAAGGCGGCCGGCACGTCGCCGTGCAGGAGGTCGTAGGTCATCCGGGTTCCGCCGCAGGCCGGACAGTACAGGCCGGTCAACCAGTGGAACGGGCAGCGGGGCAGCCACTGACCGGGGAGGTGCGGATCGGTGCGGTACAGATACGCCGCGCCGAGGAGGCCGACCCCGAGCGTCGCCAGGGGCGGCAGAACGGGATGGCGGAGTCGGCGGGGCAGACGCTGGCCCCGGCCGCCGGGCGCGGCTCCCGCCCGGCCGGACCCCGGCCCGCCCGCGGGGCCGCCCGCCGCAGGGACGCCGGCGGGAGGACCCACGGGGCCCGGAGGGGGCCCGGAGGG
>NZ_VKHS01000352.1 GCF_014141525.1 Streptomyces calidiresistens | reverse complement strand
GCTCCCCGCGCCGGGTCCCCCTGCCGCCCCTCCTCCTCGGCCTGACGCTCGCCCTGGCCTGCTCGGTGGTCGCCGCCGTCACCCTGGGCCCCTCCTCGCTGGCCGCCGGCGACGCGCTGCGGCTGCTGTGGGCGGGCCTGAGCGGCGGCACCATCACCCCCGACGAGGTCTCCTCCTACACGATCGTGTGGGAGATCCGTTTCCCGCGCGCGGTGCTGGCCGTCGTGGTGGGGGCCGGGCTGGCGGCCGTGGGGACGGCCGTGCAGGCGATGGTGCGCAACGCCCTGGCCGACCCGTTCGTGCTCGGCATCTCCTCGGGCGCGGCCGTCGGCGCCAACGCCGTGCTGCTCTTCGGGGCGTTCGCCGCGCTGGGGGTGTGGGCGCTGTCCGGCGCGGCCTTCGTCTCCGCGCTGCTGGCCATGGTGCTGGTGTACGCCGCCGCCCGCTCCCCGCAGGGGCTGGTGCCGCTGCGGCTGGTGCTGACCGGCACCGCCATGGCCTACGGCTTCTCGGCCGTCACCACCCTGATGGTCTTCCGGGCCGAGCGCGGCGAGGCCGCCCGCTCGGCGATGATGTGGCTGCTGGGCAGCCTGGGCGGGGCGACCTGGGCGTCCGTGCCGATCGCCGCGACCGCGGTGCTCGGCGGGCTGGTGTGGCTGCTGTTCGCCTCCCGCCGGCTGAACGCCCTGGCCATGGGTGACGAGACGGCCTCCGCGCTGGGTGTGGACCCGCACCGGATGCGCCGGGAGCTGTTCGTGGTGACGGCGGCGATGACCGGCTGCGTGGTGGCGGTCAGCGGGGCGATCGGCTTCGTCGGGCTGATGGTGCCGCACGCGGTGCGGATGGTGGTGGGCGCGGACCACCTGCGGGTGCTGGCGGTCGCGCCGCTCGCCGGGGCGGTGCTGCTGGTGTGGGTGGACGTCGGGTCGCGGCTGGTGATGGCCCCCGCCGAGCTGCCGATCGGCGCGCTGACGGCGGTCCTGGGGGTGCCGTGCTTCCTGCTGCTGATGCGGCGGCGGGGCGGTCCGGCGTTCGGGGGCGCGCGATGAGGGTGACGATCGACGCGCTGACCGTGGAGGTGGCCGGGGCCCGGCTGGTGCGGGAGGTCTCGCTGACCGCCGCCGGCGGCCGGGTGGTGGGCCTGGTCGGCCCGAACGGCAGCGGCAAGTCCACCGTCCTGCGCTGCCTGTACCGGGCGCTGCGCCCGACCACCGGCGCGATCCTGCTGGACGGGGAGGACCTGTCCTCGCTCTCCCCCCGGGAGGGCGCGCGGCGGGTGGCGGCGCTGCCGCAGGAGACGAGCGGCGAGTTCGACTTCACGGTGGCCGAGCTGGTCGCGATGGGGCGCATCCCGCACCGGGGCACCGGCCGCCGGACGACCGCCGGGGACGAGGGGATCTGCGCGGCGGCCCTGGAGCGGGTGGGTGCCTCGCACCTGGCGGAACGGTCCTTCGGCGGACTGTCGGGCGGGGAGAAGCAGCGGGTGCTGATCGCCCGCGCGCTGGCCCAGCGGCCCCGGGTGCTGGTGCTGGACGAGCCGACCAACCACCTGGACATCGCCCAGCAGTTGGAGGTGCTGTCCCTGGTCCGCGACAGCGGGTTGACGGTGCTGGCGGCGCTGCACGACCTGAACCTGGCGGCGACCCACTGCGACGAGCTGTACGTGATCGCGGGCGGCGCGATCGTCGCCTCCGGCCCGCCGGAGGCGGTGCTGACCGCCGGGGTGCTGGCGGAGGTCTTCGGGGTGCTGGGGCATCCGGTGCGCCATCCGGTGACGGGCGAGGTGCGGTTGCTCTTCGACCGGTTGCCGGAGGGTCCGCCCGGGCCCCGTGCCCCGGTGGGGGCTGATCGGTGCCCACCGCCCGCCGCCCCCGGGAGCCCCGAGTGAAACCCGACCGTCCGGCCGACCGCCGGCGGTCACGATGCCCGCGCCCCGGCGCGGGAGAACAGGAACCCGTGAGACCCGTGAGACCCGTGAATCCCGTGAGACCCGTGAACCCCGTGAGCGGGACCCGTCGCACCCGCCCCCGCCGGTCCCGCGCCGGCCGCGCGGCCGCCGTGGCGGTCGCCGCGCTGCTGACGCTCGGCGCGACCGCCTGCGGCGCCGAGGTCGGGGCCGGTGACGCCAACGGCGACTCGACGGCGGGTGACCCGGTGGACACCGACCACTACCCGGTGACCATCACCAACTGCGGCGAGGAGCTGACCTTCCGGAGCGCCCCCGAGCGGGTGCTCACCTACGACGTCGGCATCACCGAGATCATGTTCGCCCTCGGTCTGTGGGACCGGATGGTCGGCTACGCGATGTTCCCCGACGACCGCGCGAGCTCCACGGACGTGGAGTGGGGTGAGGGGTACGAGCGGTCCGAGTGGCTCTCGGAGGACCGGATATCCATGGAGCTGATCCTGGAGCACGAGGCCGATCTGGTGTTCGCCGGGTGGAACTACGGCTTCTCCGAGGACCGGGGACTGACCCCCGACACCCTCGCCTCGCACGGCGTGGACTCCTACCTGCTCACCGAGTCCTGCCGCAGCGGCGAGGGCACCGCGCGCGGCGTGATGCCGCCCCTGGAGGCCCTCTACACCGACCTGGAGCAGTTGGGGATCCTCTTCGACGTCGAGGAGCGGGCGGAGGAGCTGATCGAGCGGTTCCGCGCCGAGGTGGCGGCGACGGAGGAGGCGGCGCCCACCGGCGACGACCGGCCCCGGGTCTTCCTGTACGACGACGGCCGGGACAAGCCGCTGACCTCCGGCGCCTACGCCGGGCCGCACGACATCATCACCCGCGCCGGCGGCGACCACGTCATGGCCGACCTGGAGGACTCCTGGGTGACGGTGGGCTGGGAGACCGTCGTGGAACGCGACCCCGAGGTCATCGTGATCAACAACTACGGCGGGACCACGGCGGAGGAGAAGGAGGCGTTCTTGAAGTCGCACCCGCCGCTGGCCGGCGTCTCGGCGATCGTGGAGGACCGGATCTTCGTCCTGGACTACGCGGACCTGGTGGAGAGCCCGCGCAACCCGGCGGCGGTCACGGCGCTGGGCGAGTACCTGCGGGAGGTCGCCGGAGGGGACTGAGGCCCGGGACCCCGTCCCGCGCGTCACGGGGCGGCCCGGCCGGTCGGCGACCGGCCGGGCCGTCCCCCCGGCGTGCCCGCCTACACTGGGCGGCGTGGTGAGCACCGACTGGCAGAGCGACCTGCGCAAGCGCGGATACCGGCTGACCCCGCAGCGGCAGCTGGTGCTGGAGGCCGTCGAACGGCTGGAACACGCGACCCCGGACGAGCTGCTCACCGAGGTGCGGCGCACCGCCGGCGGCGTGAACGTCTCCACGATCTACCGCACGCTGGACCTGCTCGAGGAGCTGGGTCTGGTCTCCCACTCGCACATCGGGCACGGGCCGCCCACCTACCACCTGGCGGAGCACCACGACCACATGCACCTGATGTGCCGCGGGTGCGAGGAGGTGCTGGAGGCGCCGCTGGAGCTGGCCGAGCCGTTCGCGGAGCGGCTGCGCGCCACCCTGGGCTTCGAGACGGACATGCGGCACTTCGCGATCTTCGGCCACTGCGCGAACTGCGCGGCCGGCCGGCGCGCCCCGGGCGGCGGGGAATCGGGCGCCGACGGGCCGGAGGCGGACGCGGCGGTCGGCCGGTCGTAGGCTGGGCGCATGTCGTCCTCGCCCCACTCCAGCCCGCTGCTCTCCCTGCCCGGCGCGGTCGCGGCCGAGCCCCCGGACGCCGGGGTCGCCGCGCATTACGGTGATCTCTTCCGCGAACAGCGCGCGCTCTCCCGGGGCGAGGGGTTCGTGGACCTCTCGCACCGCGAGGTGGTGACCGTCACCGGCGAGGACCGGCTGGCGTGGCTGCATCTGCTGCTCACCCAGCACGTCGCCGAACTGCCGCCGGGGCACGCCACCGAGGCGCTGATCCTCTCCCCCAAGGGGCACATCGAGCACGCCCTGTACCTGGTGGACGACGGGACCACCACCTGGGCGCACACCGAGCCGGGCTCGGCGGAGTCGCTGCTCGCGTACCTGGAGTCCATGAAGTTCTTCCACCGTGTGGAGGTCGCCGACCGCACCGCCGACTTCGCGGTGGTGCTGCTCCCGGCCGGCTCCATCGCCCGGGTCCCGGCGGGCACGGTGGTGCGGGAGACGGCGGAGGGCCGGGAGCTCTTCCTGCCGCGCGGCGAACTGGTGTCGTTCGCCGAGGCGAACGGTCCGGCGGCCGGGGTGCTGGCGGCGGAGGCGCTGCGGGTGGAGCACCACCGCCCCCGATGGGGTCGGGAGACCGACCACCGCACCATCCCGCACGAGGTGGGCTGGTTGGCGAGCGCCGTGCACCTGAACAAGGGCTGCTACCGGGGTCAGGAGACCGTGGCCCGGGTGCACAACCTGGGCAAGCCGCCGCGCCGGCTGGTCTTCCTGCACCTGGACGGCAGCGAGGTCACCATCCCGGAGCACGGCGACCCGGTGCGGCTGGCCGCCGACGGGCCGGAGGGGCGGCAGTTGGGGTTCGTCACCACGGCGGCGCGCCACCACGAGTTGGGGCCGATCGCGCTGGCGCTGGTGAAGCGGAACGTGCCGGTGGACGCCCCGCTGCTGGCGGGCACCACCCCGGCGGCGCAGGAGACGATCGTCGAGCCCTGACGCCCCCTCCCGGGGACCCGGGCGGCGGGGCCCCGCCCCTCCGAGGCGGTCAGACCTCCAGCAGGACGGTGAAGGGGCCGTCGTTGGTGAGGCCGACGCGCATCGCGGCGCCGAAGCGGCCGGTGGCGACCTCGGCCCCCAGCTTCCGCAGTTCCCCGCAGACCGCCTCGACGAGGGGTTCGGCGACGTCGCCGGGGGCGGCGGCGTTCCAGGTGGGGCGGCGGCCCTTGCGGGCGTCGCCGTAGAGGGTGAACTGGGAGATCACCAGGAGCGGGGCCCCGGTGTCCGAGCAGGAGCGCTCGTCGCGCAGGATCCGCAGGGTCCACAGTTTGCGGGCGAGGCGGGCCGCCTGCTCGGGACCGTCGTCATGGGTCACGCCGACCAGGACGCACAGGCCCTCGCCGGTGATCTTCCCGACCGTCTCGCCGTCCACGACGACGGAGGCGCCGTCCACCCTCTGTACCACTGCTCGCATGCCGCCCATGATGCCGGACGGGATTTCTCCCCCGGGAGAGCGCCCGGATGGGTCCGGATGGGTGCCAATGGCTGCGCGGGAGGGGCGCGCGGTGACACGATGCGGGACACGCGGGCACGTACCGCACGACAGCACCAAATCGGGATGAGGGGAAGAAAACCCGATGATCACACCCAGTCCCGGAGGTTCGTCCGCCCGCCGGTCGACGCACCGGGGCGCCCGCCCCGGAGCGCACCCGGCCCGGACGCTCACCGGCGACCCCGCCGCCGGTGAACCCCACCCCGCCGAGGGCCGCCGATCCCGGCCGCCCGCCCAGCGGCGGGTCCCGGACACCGAACACTCCCCCGGCACCCGGCACGGCTCGGGCACCGCGCACCC
>NZ_VKHS01000351.1 GCF_014141525.1 Streptomyces calidiresistens | reverse complement strand
CCCACCGGCAACTCCACCGGCCCCCACCTCCACTTCGAGATCCGGACCGGTCCCGGTTTCGGCACCGACATCGACCCGATCGCCTATCTCCGGCAGAACGGCGTCGGCATCTGACCCACGCGCCGCCGCGCCGCTTCCCGGAGCCGGGAAGCGGCGCGGGGCCGGAAGGATGTCGGAAAACGACCGCCGGGCCCTCTTCCGGGAGGGCCCGGGGCATATGCCCGGCACACCTCCCCGACCCGGCGGGGGAGGCGAACACCGCGGCGCGCAGGGCGAGTCGAGTGGTTCGCGGGGGCGTTTTCCCCCGTGCACCGGGGTGTCATCGGCAAGCGCCGTCTTACATCCGGCGAATCCGTGCATATGCCCACCGAACACCCCACCGGCGGAACCTTCACCACCGGTTTGCTTCCCTACCCGCCCCGCCGGTCAGTACGCTCTGCCCGGACTCCAAATCACCGAGCCCCGGGAGATGTTGATGGAGCGACCCGACTGGGCCCCGCAGGGAATCGACCTGTCCGTGCCGAGCGTCGCGCGCATGTACGACTACTACCTGGGCGGATCCCACAACTTCGAGGCCGACCGGGTCGCGGCCCGCGCGGCCATGGAGGCGTTCCCGGGCCTGCCGAAGATCATGCAGGCGAACCGGGCCTTCATGCGGCGCGCGGTCCGGTACGCGGTCGATCGGGGCATCACCCAGTTCCTCGACATCGGCTCGGGAATACCCACCTTCGGCAACGTCCACGAGGTGGCGCGCGCCGCCCACCCCGGGGCCCGGGTGCTGTACGTGGACCGGGACCCGGTGGCCGTCGCGCACAGTCGCGCCGTCCTGGAGGGTGACCCGCTCACCCGCGTCCTGGCCGCCGACTTCCGTGAGCCGGAGGCCGTGCTGAACAGCCCGGAGGCACGCGAACTGCTGGACCCCGACCGTCCGATCGCGCTGTTGCTGGTGGCACTGCTGCACTTCGTCGAGGACGCGGACAAGCCGCTGGAGGCGATGGCGGGCTACCGCGCCGCGATGGCCCCCGGCAGCCTGCTGATCCTCACCCACGCCTCGACCGACACCGGCCCGCGCACCCGGGAGGAGGGCAACGCGGTCACCGACGTGTACCGCCGGGGCGGCAACAACCTGGTGATGCGCAACCGGGAGGAGGTCTCGGCCTTCTTCGAGGGCATGGAGATGGTCGACCCCGGTCTGGTGCCCATGCCCGAGTGGCGGCCCGAGGGCCCGCTGGACCAGGAGGACCCCGTGGTCTTCACCGGCTTCGCCGGAGTGGGACGCACGGCGTGACACCTGCCCACCCGGGGGCGGCACGGGAAGCGGGCGGCACGCCGGAGCCCCCGGACGGACCGGAGCGGTTCGCCCGCATCTGGTGCCGTGCCGTCTACCCGTCCACGGCCACCTCGATGACCCGGGAGGAGTTCTCCGAGCTCCTGCTGGAGCTGACCCGTCGACTGACCACCGCCCTGCACGCCCTTCCCTTCGATCCGGTGCCCGGCCAGGCGGTGGGCGAGGAACTGGTGCGCGCCCACTGCACCGGCGCCGACTCGCTCCCCCGGATCCTGGGGGTCATCGACGCCTACCTCCTCCTCTACTGCCTGGAGCCCGAGCGGCTGGAGACCGAGGAGGCGCGGGTGCGCTGCACCCGCCTGCAGCACGCGATCGCCACCGGTTTCGCGCGTGCCCTGCAGGAACGCACCCGCAGCGAGCAGGAGACGCTCTCGCGGGCCGCCCTGACCGCCCAGAAGGAGATCGCCGGGGCGCTGCACGAGAGCGAGGCCCGTTTCCGGGCGATCTTCCGCGACGCGGCACTGGGCATCGGGATCGCCGACATGGAGGGGCGGATCCTCGACTTCAACGAGTCGCTGGCACGGATGCTGGGAGGATCGGACTACCACATCCGCAGCCGGAACGTGCGGGACTGGACCCACCCGGACGACGCGCCGGAGGTCTGGCGGCTCCAGGGCGAACTGATGCGCGGGGAGCGCGACCACTACCGGGTGGAGAAGCCCTACCCCCGCAGCGACGGCACCGTGCTGTGGACCAACCTCACCGTCTCGCTGCTGAGGGACCCCAACGGCGAGCCGCAGTACATGCTGGCGATGATGGAGGACATCTCCGAGCGCAGGCTGTTCAACCTGCGGCTGCGCTACCAGGCCACCCACGACGAGCTGACCCACCTCCCCAACCGCGCGCTGTTCTTCGAGCGGCTGGAGCAGGCGCTGAACCACGACAGCGGGTACCGGCGCGTCGGGCTGTGCTACCTGGACCTGGACGGCTTCAAGGCGGTCAACGACAGCCTGGGGCACGCCGTGGGCGATCAACTGCTGATCGCGGTGGCCGAACGGCTGGAGGAGGCCCTGGCCGGGCGGGGCCGCCTGCTGGCCCGGATCGGCGGTGACGAGTTCGTCGCCATGGTGCTGGACCCCTCCTCCCCCGCGGAGGTCGTGCGGTTGGCCCAGCGGGCCCTGGAGTCGCTCTCCTCCCCGGTGGAGGTCGGCGGACGCGAACTGATGGTGCGCACCAGCATCGGCGTGGTCGAGGGCGCGGTGCGGGAGCTGAGCTCCTCGGAGATGCTGCGCAGCGCCGAGATCACCATGTACCGGGCCAAGTCCGAGGGCGGCAACCGCTACGCGGTGGCCGATCCGGACTCCGACGCCCGCGCCATCAGCCGGCACCACCTGACGCACCATCTGCCGGGCGCGTTGAAGGGGTGCGAGTTCTTCATCGAGTACCAGCCCCTGATCCGGATGGCCGACGGGCGCACGGAGGGCGCCGAGGCGCTGGTGCGGTGGAGTCACCCCCGCCACGGCGTGCTGGGACCGGACCGGTTCATACCGCTGGCCGAGCACACGGGGCTGATCGTGCCGTTGGGGCGCTGGGTGCTGCGCGAGGCGGTGCGCCAGGCCCGCGAGTGGCAGGACGAGGGCAGGGGCGGGACCGAGCCGCTGCGGGTGAACGTCAATCTCTCCCCGCGTCAGCTCCACCACCCGGATCTGGTGGAGGAGACGGTGGGGGTGCTCGAGGAGTTCTCGCTGTCCCCGGAGGCCCTGTGCCTGGAGGTCACCGAGAGCGCCATGGTGCGGGCCGACGACCACGAGTTGAAGCCGCTGCGCAAGCTCTCGGAGCTGGGGGTGGGCATAGCGCTGGACGACTTCGGGACGGGCTACTCGAACCTGGCGAGCCTGCGCCGGTTGCCGGCGGGCACCCTGAAGCTGGACCGCTCCTTCACCGAGGGGCTCCAGCACCACCCGGCCGACCCGGTGGACCTGAAGATCGTGGACGGCATCGTGTCGCTGGCCCACACCCTGGGTCTGGCGGTGACCGTGGAGGGCGTGGAGACCTCCGGCCAGGCCGACCGGCTCCGGGAACTGGGATGCGACTCGGCGCAGGGGTGGTACTACGCCCGTCCCGGCCCCCCGGAGCAGCTGCCGGTCACCGTGTGAGGGCGGTCCGGGCCCCGGGACGCGTCGGTGGCCGATGGGGGGCCGACGGCCCGCCGCTCCCCCGTACCGTCCCCTGGTCGAACGTCCCGCGCCCCCGAACGGGCTCCGGCGACGTCGTCAGTGACCGGCCGTCGCGCTGCCGGCGGGGCGCGGCTCGCCCCGGAGCGTCACCGCCATCTCGGCGGCCATCGCCTTGATGGTCTCCAGTCCCCGGCGGCCCCAGGACATCGGTTCACGGGCCATCACGCAGACCGTGCCCAACGCCATCCCCGAGTGGTCCGTGATCGGGGCCCCCATGTAGGCGCGGATGCCGAGGGCGTCGACCACCGGGTTGCCGGCGAAGCGCGAGTAGTCGCGGACGTCCTCCAGCACCAGCGCCCGGCGGCGCACGACCACGTGCGGACAGTAGCCGTGGTCCAGATCCATCACCCGTCCCGGGCCGGTCCCCCCGTCGTTCCCGGGGGTCGGCGGTCGGTCGGTCTCCGGGGTGTACAGGCCGGCGAAGTACTGTCCCCTGCCGTCGATGAGGTTGACCATCGCGAACGGCGCCCCGCAGGCCGCGGCCAGGCGCCGGGCGAAGGCGTCGAACTCCGGCCGGGGTTCCCGGCCGACACCCAGTTCCCGCAGGCGTTCCACCCGGCGCGGGGCGTCGGCGTCCTCAGGGGTGAGCAACAGGTGGGTGACGGGGTCGTACGACATCGGCATGTTTGCTCCCGCGGTCGATCAGGTGCTGGACGAGGGTGATGAGCGCGTCGGTGCCCGACGCCGCCTGTCGGGCGTCGCACATCACCACGGGGACACCGGGGTCGAGGTCGAGGGCCTCGCGCACCTCGTCGGGGGTGTACCGGTGGGCGTGGTCGAACTCGTTGATCGCGATGATGAAGCCCAGGCCGCGGCGTTCGAAGAAGTCGACGGCCGCGAAGCAGTCCTGCAGGCGCCGGGTGTCGGCGAGGACGACCGCCCCCAGCGCGCCCTCGCACAGTTCGTCCCACATGAACCAGAAGCGCTCCTGTCCGGGGGTGCCGAACAGGTAGAGCACGTGGTGGGGCCCCAGGGTGATCCGTCCGAAGTCCATCGCGACGGTCGTGGTGGTCTTCTCCTCCACGCCCTCGAGGTCGTCGGTGCCGATGCTCGCCCGGGTGAGCAGTTCCTCCGTGCTGAGCGGCTCGATCTCGCTCACGGCCCCCACGAAGGTCGTCTTGCCGACTCCGAAGCCGCCCGCGATCAGGATCTTCACTGCCGTGGGGAACGGATCAGAGCCGTGTGCGGAGTCCATGCAGGACCGCCTCCAACAGGTCTGGATCGGTGGGATCGGGGGTGCCGGGGGCGGGGTCCCTCGTGGTCACGACGTCCAGGTCCACGAGGTCGGAGAGGAGCACCTTGACGACGGTCGCCGGGAGCCGGAGTTGGGCGGCGAGTTCGGCGACCGAGACGGGGGTCCGGGCCAACTCCAGGATGCGGCAGTGATCCGGACCGGGGTACTCCGCGGGCTCCGCGCCGGTCGCCATCACCATGGTCAGGAGGTTGAACTCCGAGGTCGGACGGGTGCGTCCGTCGCTGACGGTGTAGGGACGGACGAGACGTCCGGCCCTCTCGTCCACCCACGGCTGCTCCCCGCGCGACTCCGGCATCGGCTCACTGCCCGGCGGACCGGCGCGCCGGTGTGGCCAGGACGGGACGGACGCTCTTGACGAGCATTCCCATCTCGTAGCCCAGCACGGCGGCGTCCGCCTCGCGGCCGGCCAGGACGGCGAGGCAGGCGCCCTGTCCGGCGGTGGAGACGAACAGCAGGGTGGTCTCCAGCTCGACCACCACCTGCTTGACCTCGCTGTTGTCCGCGAAGCGGGCCCCGGTGCTGCGGGCCAGCGAGTAGAGGCCGGAGGAGAGGGCCGCCAGGTGGTCGGCGGCGTCGGTGTCCAGTCCGTGAGCGGCCTTGACCAGGCCGTCGCTGGACAGCAGGAGCGCGCTGCGGGTGTGCGGGACCCGCTGGACGAGGCCGGTCAGCAGCCAGGACAGGTCGGTGTTGGCGCCGGCGGGTGCTTCACTCACCATGGTCGACTGGTTCTCCTCGGTTGTCCCCGGTG
>NZ_VKHS01000350.1 GCF_014141525.1 Streptomyces calidiresistens | reverse complement strand
CCCCCGACCACCGACGCCCCCCGAGCGGCGGACTCCCTCTCCTCCGTGCTCTCCGCCGCCGCCGTGACCGCCGGCGCCTCCGGCGAGGACACCCGGCTGCCCGTCACCGTCCTCTCCGGCTTCCTCGGCGCCGGCAAGACCACCCTGCTCAACCGGATCCTCGCCAACCGCCGCGGCCTGCGCGTCGCCGTCATCGTCAACGACATGAGCGAGATCAACATCGACGCCTCCCTGGTCCGCGAGGGCAACTCCCTCTCCCGCACCGAGGAACGCCTGGTCGAGATGACCAACGGCTGCATCTGCTGCACCCTGCGCGAGGACCTCGTGGAGGAAGTGGAACGCCTCGCCCGGCAGGGCCGCTTCGACCACGTGCTGATCGAGTCCAGCGGCATCTCCGAACCGATGCCGGTCGCCGCCGGCTTCGCCTTCCCGCTGCCCGGCGGGAACGGCACCGTCCTCGGGGACCTCGCCCGCCCGGACACCATGGTCACCGTCGTCGACGCCCGCAACTTCCCCCGCGAGTTGGCCCGGGGCGACGACCTGCGGGAGCGCGACCTGGCCACCGCCGAGGACGACGACCGCACCATCAGCGACCTGCTCGTGGACCAGGTCGAGTTCGCCGACGTCATCCTGCTCAACAAGACCGACCTGGTGGACGCCGCCGAGGCCGACCGCCTGGAACACCTCCTGCGACGGCTCAACCCCGGCGCCCGGATCCACCGCACCGAGCACGGCCGGATCGACCCCTCCCTGGTCCTGGGCACCGGCCTCTTCGACCCGGTGAAAGCCGAACAGGCGCCGGGGTGGGTGGCCGAACTCAACGGCGACCACGTCCCGGAGACCGAGGAGTACGGCATCTCCTCCCTCGTCTTCCGCGACCCCCGCCCCTTCCACCCCCAACGGCTGTGGGACCTCCTCACCGGTCCCCTGGACCGCGGCGACCACGGACAGGTGATGCGCTCCAAGGGCTTCTTCACGCTCGGTTCGCGCCCCGGTGTGACCGGACTGTGGTCCCAGGCCGGCGCCGTCGCCCGCTTCGAACCGCTGGAGATGAACGACCCGACCCACCACGGTCACCCGCACGCGCACACCCACGACGGGACCTCCGCCGAGCCGGTCGCCGGCCGGGGCCAGGAACTCGTCTTCATCGGCGTCTCGCTGCGCCCCGACGCCCTGCGCGAGGCCCTGACCGCCTGCCTGCTCACCGACGCCGAGGCGGAACGCGCCACCCGGGCCCCGGACTCCCTCCCCGACCCCTTCCCGGCCTGGAACCTCTGCGACACCGACCACTGAACCGCTTCGGACGAGGACCCGGCCGCCTCCCCCACCCGGGTCCGGGTCCGGGTGGGGACCGCCGTCACCCCGGTGCAGGGGGGCGGTGGGTCCCCCGCCACGGCAGTCCCGTCCCCAACAACGTCGCCATCCCCACCCACGGCACCAACACCACCGCCGTCGCCACCGCGGCCCCCGACCACATCCCGGTGAACACCGTGCCGATCACCAGACCGATCAACGCTCCCGCCGCCGCCGACGCGACCCCCGCCAACGCCACACCGACCGCTCCCACCCGCGGTCCCCGGTCGGCGGACGAACCCCCGTCCCGCACCCCCCGGCTCCCGCCGCCGGCCGTCATCCGCACCGCGCCGATCACCAGGCCCGCGAACATCCCGAGGCCGAACACCGCCCACGGCGCCACCCGGGTCCAGACGGCGGCCACGTCCAGGGGGGCGGTCAACCGCCGCAACTCCACCGCCACGGGCTCCACCACCAAACCGGTCGCCCTCAACTCCTCCACCAGCCGATCCGCCCGATCGGGACCGTACGCCTCCACCCGGGCGGACTCGAATCCCTGCTCCCGGCGCGGTCGCTCGGCGAGGTGGAACATCTGGACGATCCCCGGCGTCATGTACCCCCACGGCTCACCCTCGGCGGGGGAGGCCGGACCGCCGTGCACCCCCGCCACGGTCAATTCCACATCCACCGGCTCGTTGCCCCGACCCGACTCGACACCATCGGGATCCCCCTCCCACACCAGGGGGGTGTGCCGGAACACCAGACGCTCCCCCAGCAGTTCCTCCGCCGATCGGCCGGCGAACCCGTCGGGCAGCACGATCTCCGTCAGGCCCGGCGGGTCGCCCGCCCGGAGCGACAGGTCGGCCGTCCACGGCAGCACGCGCAACATCGCCGGGTCGGTGGGCTCTCCCTCTCCCACCGGTGCCCCGGGGTACACCTCTCCGACACCGCTCCCCCCGGCCACCACTGTTCGGACACCGGGAAGCTCGGCGATCTCCGCCAGCCGTGCCTCGGTGAGGAGGTCCGGGCGAACCCCCTCACTCTCCGTTTCCCCTTCCGCCGCGGGCCTTTCCCACACCGTCAGGGATCGCTGCGCTCCCTCGGAGGTCGCGCGGGCCTCCGCCTCGTCCTGCGCCCGGTGCACGGGGCCGGTCACCACCACCGTCAACGCCACCGCGACCACCAGGGGCAGCAAGGGGCCCCAATGGCCCCGGATCACCTTCCTCGCCACGGCTGCCGTCCCCCGCCACGTGGGCCGGACCTCGATCGATCCCATGCGAACTCCTCCGCTGTGAGGTCCGGCTCGGGTGGCCATCGACCGGATGGCCGCCGCCCACCGTAGCCCTGCCGGGCCCCGGCGCACGACGGTCCGTCACGGGACGGGGACGGTGACCCCACCGCACCGCACGGCGCCCGCCCCGCGCTCAGCCGCCCCGTTCGGCCGGGGCCGGCTCGGTGACGGCCCGGTCGGGGGCCGGCGACTCGACGGAGGCCAGGGAGAAATAGCTCTCCTCCTCCTGGGCGAAGTGCATCCGCAGCACGGTGTGCAGCCCGTGCAGCACCGCCCGCAGGTCCGCCACCTGCTCGGCGGGGATCTCCCGGGCGTCCGGGCCGAGGAGGTCCAGGTGGGTGCGCACCCGCCGGGCCAGCCGCTCGATCTCGGCGTGCGCGCGGCTCATCGTCGCGGTCGCCTCGGCTCCCCCCAGCACCCCGGCCAGGGCCGGGTACAGCTCGTGCTCCTCGGCGTGCTCGTGGGGGAGCAGCCGCTCCTCCAGCAACCGGTCCACCCGCCGCACCGCCGCGACGGCGTCGGCTGCGTCGGTGGAGCCCCCCACGCCGGCCCGCTCCGGGCCGGGGGAGAGGTGATCCGCCGCCTCCCGCACCGCCTCCACCACCCCGCGCAACTCGTCGTGCTCGGCCGCGAAGCGCCGCAGCAGCCGCTCCGTCGCCGGGTCCACCGCCGAACGCACGGCGCGCCCCACCCGAAGCGCCCGCAGCGCGTTGAGGATCACCAACAGGTCGATGCCCTCCTGCAGCAGGGCACCCGCCGCCGGCGGCAACCACCCCACCGCCGCGGCCGCCATCGCCACCAGGGACAGCAGCATTCCGCCCAGGGCGCTCTGCACCGCGATCCGCCGTGTCCGCACCGCGATGGTCACCGCGTCCGCCAATCGGTCCACCCGGTCCGTCGTCAGGACGACATCGGCCGCCTCCGAGGCGGCCCCCGCCCCCCGGGCCCCCATGGCCACGCCCACGTCGGCGGCGGCCAGCGCCGGCGCGTCGTTGACGCCGTCGCCCACCATCACGGTCGTGGCCCGCTTCCGCTCGGCGCGCACCGCCGCCACCTTGTCCGCCGGGCTCTGCTCCGCCCGCACCGCGTCCAGTCCCAGGACGGCGGCGACCTCCCGGGCGGGCGCCTCCCGGTCACCGGTGAGCATGACCAGGCGGCTGATCCCCACCGAGCGCAGCCGGCGCAGCGTGCGCGGGGCGTCGGGGCGCGGCGGGTCGCCGAGCAGCACCGCCCCCAGCGGGTCGCCGTCCACGAGCACCCAGACCACCGCCGCGCCGTCGAGGGTCGCGCGGTGCTCCACCCGCCGCACCGCCTCCGGCATCGGCATCCCCGCCGGGTAGCGGCCCACCACGACCGGGCGTCCCCCGACCCTCGCGGACACCCCTCGGCCGGGCTCCTCCGACACGTCCTCCGGCACCGGCAGGCGGAGCCCCCGCGCGCCCGCCTCCTCCACCAGGGCCCGGGCCAGCACGTGCGGTGAGAGCTGTTCGGCCGCCGCGGCCCACCGCAGCACCTCGTCCGCGGACGCCCCCGCCACCGGCACCACCGCGATCACCCGGGGGCGCCCGCCGGTGAGCGTCCCGGTCTTGTCCAGCAGTACCGTGCGGGCCCGCCCCAACCGTTCCAGCGCGCCGCCGTCGCGCACCACCACCCCGATCCGGGCCGCCCGGGAGAGGCCGGAGACGATCGCCACCGGCGCGGCCAACAGCAGCGGGCAGGGCGTGGCCACCACCAGGACCGCCACGGCGCGCACCGCCGAGCCGCTCCACGCCCACGCCGCGCCGGCGACCAGCAGTGTCAGCGGGACGAACCAGGCCGCGTACCGGTCCGCGAGCCGCACCACCGGTGCGTTCTCCGCACCCGCCCGCCGGGCGAGCAGCACCAGGCGGGCCCACGCGCTGTCCGCCTCCACCGCCGTGGCCCTCATGGTGAAGGCCGCGCCCGCGTTCACCGTGCCGCTGGACACCAGCGCGCCCCGGGCGTGCTCCACCCGCGCGGACTCCCCGGTGAGCGCCGACTCGTCGAGGACCGCCTCCGCCGACTCCACCCGGCCGTCGACCGGCACCGCCTCGCCGGGGCCGACCATCAGGAGGTCGCCGGGCACCACGTCGGCGGGCGTCACCTCCACCACCCGGTCCCCGATCCGGCGCCGGGCCAGCCGCGGGGAGTGCTCCATCAGGGCCCGCAGGTCGCGCGTCGCCCGCCGCCGGGCGGACTCCTCCAGGCGACGGCCGCCCAGGAACATCACCGCGATCAGGGCCCCCGCCAGGTACTCGCCCACCAGGAGGGTGCCCAGCAGCGCGAGGACCGCGATCACGTCCACACCCGTGCGTCCCCGGCGCAACTCGCCCGTCACCATGACCAGGGCGGCCACCAGGCCGGCCAGCGTGCCGAGGAACCACACCGCGTCGGCGGCGCCGACCGCCCCCACCAGCCGGGCCACGGCCCCGACCGGCAGCGCGGCTCCGGCCGTGACCAGCGTCGCCGTCTCCCCGTACCGGCGGATCCACCGGCCGAAACCGACCGACTCCGCGCCCGCGGTCTCCGGTGCCTCTTCCATGCCGGCTCCTCGCATCCCTCCGGATCCGCCGGGGGCGGCGATCCGGTGCACGGCCCCTCTCCTCATTGAAGTACGACGTCCGCCGACCGGCGAGGGCTCACCGGCCCCCTCGGTGCGCCGATCGTTTCCGCCCCCCGGGCCAGGGGTACCCGGGGTGGGCAGGCCGGGCGCCGTGAGGAGGCGACATGACGCGGAACCCGAACCCCGACCCGGGGACCGACCCGTACGTCCACGCCGAGCCCGACGGCGACACCGAGCACCTGCTGGTGGGGTTGGCCTCCGGCCGCGTCCTGCGGTTCTCCTGCACCGTCCCCCTGGACGGTGTGCTGCGGCTGCGCGCCTCCGATCCGCCCCCCGACCGGCGTCCCGCTCCCGGCCGGTCTCCCAGAAGGCCTCCACGC
>NZ_VKHS01000035.1 GCF_014141525.1 Streptomyces calidiresistens | reverse complement strand
GGGGTCCGACCCGGCGGCGGGGGTTTCGGTGCTCACCCCTCTCATCCTGCACCCCCGGGGCCCGGCGCGGCGTTCGACGGCTTCCCGGAGCCGGGCCGGCGCCGAACGCCGCGCCGGGGAGCTCACGCCCGGTCCGGCGCGCCGGCCCCGGTGCGCGGGGTGCCGGCGGTGGTCTCCGGTCCCTCCGGCGTCCCCCCGGTGGGCCCGTGGCCCCCCTCGGGTGCGGGGGCCGCGGGGGGACGACGCCACAGCGGACCGGGCCACCACATCCGTTCCCGCAGCAGCCACGCCGCCGAGGTGACGAGATAGGTGCGGACCACGAAGGTGTCCAGCAGCACGCCGACCGCGACGACGAAGCCCAACTCGACCATGACCACCAGCGGCAGCGTCATCAGCACGGAGAAGGTCGCCGCCAGGACGATGCCCGCGGAGGCGATGACCCCGCCGGTGGCGCGCAGCGCGGTGAGCGCCGCGGTCCGGGTGTCGGCCCCGGCGAGGGCCTCCTCCCGCATCCGGTGCATCAGGAAGATGCCGTAGTCCACGCCCAGGGCGACGCCGAAGACGAAGGTCAGCAGGGGGATCCAGCCGTCCATGCCGTCGAACCCGAACACCGGTCCGAAGAACAACCCGCCCAGTCCGAGGGCGGACCCCCAGGAGAGGACCACCCCGGCGAGGAGGACCAGCGGGGCGACGACGGAGCGCAGCAGGGCGATGAGGATGACCAGGACGGCCAGGAGCACCAGGGGGATGACGATGACGCGGTCCCGGGCATTGGTGTCGTCCAGGTCCACCGCCTGGGCGGTGGGGCCGCCGACCAGGGCGGCCGGTTCGCCGCCGGCGTCGTCCGCGAGGTCCTCGCGCAGGGCCCGGACGGTGTCGCGCTCCTCCGCGCTCTCCGGCGCACCGGTCGCGAAGACGTTGATCTCGGTCCATCCGGCGCCCGAGCGTCCCGGCTCGGCGGAGTCCACCCCATCGGTCGCGGAGACCGTCCCCAGGACCCCCTCGGCGGTGTCCTCGGGGGCCAGGACGGTGATCGGACGGGTACTGCGCTCCGGGAAGGCCTCCCCCAGGGTCTCGGCGGCGACGGTGGACTCGGGGGGCGTGGTGAAGAAGTCGGCGTCCCGCAGCGGACCGGGCAGGTTGAGGGTGCCCAACGCCAGGGCGCCGAGCGCGACGACCCCGGTGACCAGGATCGCCACCGGCCGGTGGGAGACGGAGGCGCCGAGTCGGGCGAAGAGGCCCCGGTCCCCCCGGGGCGCCGTGCCGGGCGCGGGGATCATGGGCCAGAACACCTTCCGGCCGGTCACCAGGAGCAGCGCGGGCAGCAGGGTGATCATGGCGAGCAGCGCGCACAGGATGCCGGCGGTGCCCACCGGCCCCAGGCCGCTGCTGCTGTTGAGGTCGGCGGCGAGCAGGCACAGCAGTCCGGCGGCGACGGTGCCGGAGGAGGCCAGCAGGGCCGGCAGCACGCCGCGCAGCGCGGCGACCATGGCGTTGTGGGGGTGCGCGAACCGGCGCAGTTCGTCGCGGTAGCGGGCCACCAGCAGCAGGGCGTAGTCGGTGCCGGCGCCGAAGACGAGCACCGTCATGATCGAACTGTTCTGGGTGCTGACGGTGAGATCGAAGATCCGGACGAGGCCGTAGACCACGGCCATGGCGAGCATCGCGGCGGCGCCCACCGAGATCAGCGGCAGCAGCCACAGTGCCGGGCTGCGGTAGATGAGGATCAGCAGGAGGGTCACCACCGCCACCGTGGCGATCAGCAGGGTGGTGTCGATGGAGCCGAAGACCTCCCCGGCGTCCGCGCCGAAGGCCCCGGGGCCGCCGACCAGGACGGTCAGGCCCTCGGGGAGGTCCTCGGAGGCCGCCTCCCGGATCTCGAAGACGACCCCGTCTGCGTCGTCTGCGTTGTCGGTGCCGGCGGCGTTTTCGGTGCCGTCGGCCCCCGGGGCCGGCAGGGAGAGCGGGTGGAGCAGGACGGTGCCGTCCTCGGAGAGGATGCCCCGCGGTTCACCGGCCGCGTCCCAGCGGTCGGCGATCCCGGCCACCCGCTCCTCCGCGATCCGCCGGTCCTCCTCGGTCAGGCCGTCCTCCCGCTCGTGGACCACCAGCAGGTCGGTGGTACCGCCGCCGGGAAGGTCCTGCTGGAGCCGGGCCACCCGGGTGGACTCGGCGCTCTCCGGCAGGTACTCCACCGAGTCGTCGCTCTGCACCTCGCTCAACTGCCCGCCGAGGGGCGCGGCGACGGCGAGCAGGGCCACCCACAGCAGGATGACCGCCCACGGCAGCAGGCGTCGACGGCCGGACGGCGGAGCGTCCCCGGGGCGGTCGGGGCCGGCGGGACGACCGTGCGGGCGGGCGGTCCGCCCGGTGTCGGGGAGTGGGGATTGGGCCGCCATCGACGGGGCCTCCGGGATCTCGGGGCGGGACGGGGCCCGCCGGTGTGCGCTGCCGGGCGCCCGGTCGGGCCGGGTCCACCCGTGGTGACCAGCCTTCCCCCTCCGACCCGGCCACGCGTCGTTCCCCGGTGGGGAACGCCGGTACGGCGAGGGTGGGCCTCCCCGGTCGGGGTACTCCGTCCGGAGTACCCCGACCGGGGGCCGGAAGGGAGGAAACCGCGGAAAACCGCAGGGGAAGCGCGCACTGCCGCGAAAACCCGCGAAGCACCCCGAAACCTCACGTCTCGTATGCTGGGCGACGAGCGGCGCGCGGGTTCCCGGTCGGCTACGCTGAGCGCGATGACGCGCTACGGGATGCTCCTTCTTAGCCGCCGCGGCGAGGGTCTGTAGTCCACGGGACCGGCCCCCTCCCCGCGGAGTCCGTCCTGCCCGTCGGTCCTCGGATTCCCGTTATCCCTGGAGCACCCGGAACATCATGAGCGCCATTTCCCCCGATCCCCGGTCCCCCCGTTCGACGGACACCGACCCCGCGAACCGGCTGTACGGACCGACGCCGATCACCGCCGCCACCGTCCGGCAACGCCCCTCCGGCATGCCGATCCACCGCTACCGCCCCTTCGAGACGGTGGACCTGCCCGACCGCACCTGGCCCGGGCGGCGCATCACCGCCGCACCCCGGTGGCTGTCCACCGACCTGCGGGACGGCAACCAGGCCCTGATCGACCCCATGTCCCCCGCCCGCAAGCGGGAGATGTTCGACCTGCTGGTGCGCATGGGCTACAAGGAGATCGAGGTCGGCTTCCCCGCCTCCGGGAAGACCGACTTCGACTTCGTGCGGTCGATCATCGAGGAGGGGGCGATCCCCGACGACGTGACCATCTCGGTGCTGACCCAGGCCCGCGAGGAACTGATCGAGCGCACCGTGGAGTCGCTGGTCGGCGCCCCGAACGCCACCGTGCACCTGTACAACGCCACCGCCCCCGTCTTCCGCCGGGTGGTCTTCCGCGGCGGCCGGGACGAGGTGCGGCAGATCGCCGTGGACGGCACCCGGCTGGTGATGGAGTACGCCGAGAAGCTGCTGGACGACCGGACCGTGTTCGGCTACCAGTACAGCCCGGAGATCTTCACCGACACCGAGCCGGACTTCGCGCTGGAGGTCTGCGAGTCGGTGATGGACGTGTGGCAGCCGGAGGAGGGGCGGGAGATCATCCTCAACCTGCCCGCCACCGTCGAGCGGTCCACCCCCTCCACCCACGCCGACCGCTTCGAGTGGATGTCGCGCCACCTCTCCCGCCGGGAGTTCGTCTGCCTGTCGGCCCACCCGCACAACGACCGGGGCACGGCGGTGGCCGCCGCCGAACTGGCCGTCATGGCCGGGGCCGACCGCGTGGAGGGCTGCCTGTTCGGTCAGGGCGAGCGCACCGGCAACGTGGACCTGGTGACGCTGGGGCTGAACCTGTTCAGTCAGGGCGTGGACCCGGGCATCGACTTCTCCCGGATCGACGACATCCGCCGCACCTGGGAGTACTGCAACCGGATGCAGGTGCCGCCGCGCCACCCCTACGCCGGTGACCTGGTGTACACCTCCTTCTCCGGCTCCCACCAGGACGCCATCAAGAAGGGCTTCGAGGCGCTGGAGGAGCAGGCGGCCCGCGAGGGCGTACCCGTGGACCGGCTGGTGTGGGAGATGCCCTACCTGCCGATCGACCCCAAGGACGTGGGCCGCACCTACGAGGCGGTCATCCGGGTGAACTCGCAGTCCGGCAAGGGCGGCATCTCCTACGTGCTGAAGAACGAGCACCAGTTGGACCTGCCGCGCCGCATGCAGATCGAGTTCTCCCGGATCATCCAGGCCCGCACCGACGCCGAGGGCGGCGAGGTCACCCCGGCACAGATCTGGGACGCCTTCCGCGACGAGTACCTGCCGGTGCCCGAGCGGCCGTGGGGCCGGGTCGCGCTGCGCTCGGCCCAGACCTCCAGCAGCCACGAGGGCCGGGACGAGCTGACCGTCGAGGCCGTGGTGGACGGCGTGGACACCACCCTGGTCGGCAGCGGCAACGGTCCGATCGCGGCGTTCTTCGACGCGCTGCGCCGGGCCGGCGTCTTCGACGGCGCCCCGGAGGGTGACGCCGGCGAGGAGACCGGGACGGTCGGCGAGGTGCGCCTGCTGGACTACGTGGAGCACACCATGAGCGCGGGCGCCGGGTCCCGGGCCGCCGCCTACATCGAACTGGCCGTGGGCGACCGGATCCACTGGGGCGTCGGCATCGACGCGAACATCGTCCGGGCCTCGCTGCTGGCGGTCGCCTCCGCGGTGAACCGCGCCTTCCGCGCCTGAGGTTCCCGCCGGTCACGGGGCCGGCGCCCGACCCCGTGCGCACCTCCCGGAGGCCGAACGCCCCCGATCCACCCCTTCGGCGGATCGGGGGCGTTCGGCCTCCCGGGGGTGCCGTTCCGGCCGTTCCGGGGCCGGGACGTCCCGGCTCGCCCCGGTTCGCGGGGAGGAGAGGGCCGTCCGGACTACTGACGGCACCCGCCCGGTGTGGCTAACATCACTCTTCCCGTCGCGCTGTCGCGGCGGGGTCGTCCGCGCCCGGCCGGGGCGCCGCGCGGACGGTCGTGGGCAATGGGGCGATTGCCGGATGACGACGGAGGTACGGCGTGGTGCACTCCAGGGGTCGGGACGACCACGGCGGGAAACGCCGGCGACGGGTGCTGGGCACCCGCACCGCCTGGCGGGTGACCGGTGACGGGGAATTCTTCTGCCCCCGCTGCGGCGGGGACCGCTGCTACCAGGAACTGACCGGACGGCGCCGGTTCGCCGTCCTGGGGATACCGGTGCTGCCGCGCGGCGCCGCGGATCCGGTGGTGGCCTGCGCGGCCTGCCGGGGGCACTTCCCGCCCTCGGCGGTGACGGTGCCCACCACGATGCGGCTGGCCGGCATGCTCCGCGACGCCGTGCACGCCGTCGCGCTGGCCGTGCTCGCGGCGGGCGGCGCGGAGGACCGCGGGGCCCGCCGCACCGCGGTGGAGGTGATCCGCGAGGCCGGGTACCCGGACTGCACCGAGGAGCGGCTGCTGACCCTGCTGGCCGTGGTCTCGGCGGAGGGACCGCGCGGCGCGGACACCGAACTGGGACAGGCGCTGGATCCGCTGGCGCCGCTGCTGGCCGTGCCCGGCCGGGAGTCACTGCTGCTGCGCGGTGCCCGCATCGCGCTGGCCGACGGGCCCTACCTGGCGGCGGAGAGCACCGTGCTGGCGGGGATCGGCCGTCGGCTGGACCTCGCACCGGCGGACACGGCGCGGCTGCTGACCGCCGCCCGCACCCCCTCCTGAGTCGGCGGGCACCGGACCGCGCGACCGCCGGCCGGGCGGTCCGGCGTGCTCCCGTCGCGCGCCGCGGACCCGCGGCGAGCGGCGCCCGGCGGCGTCCCCGGCTTCACCCCCGGGTGTCGCCGGTGCGCGGCGCGTCGTGGCCGTTGCCCGCCCGGGCCCGGGCCAGCAGGCGGGCGGCCACCGCCGGCGAGTCGACCAGCGGGTGCAGGGCCATCGCCCGCAGCGCCGCCGTCTCCGAGCCGGTCAGGGCCGCCTCGATCACCGCCCGCTCCACCGCCTTGATCTGGAGCATCAGTCCCAGCTCGGCCGGTCCGGGCGCGGGGCAGGGCACCGGGTGGGCGCCCTCGGGGGACAGTTCGCAGACCGTCTCCACGATCGCGCCGGGCCCCAGCGCCGGCACGGTGTCCGCGTTGCGCGCGTTCAGCACGAGGCGGACCCGGTCGGTCCCGCGGCCCGCGGGGTGCCGGTCGCCCCCGCCGAACAGTCCGCGCAGCACGTCCAGGGCGACCCACTCGTAGCCGCCGCCCTCGGCGAGCTCCCGTTCGTCCCGGCTCCAGCCGCCGGAGGCCTCGCGGGCCTCGGCGAGGTAGGTCTCCTCGCGTTCGCGCCGGGTGCTCTCCCACAGCCGATGGGTCTCGCGGGCCGCCTCCCCGGCACCGGGCCCCTCCCCCGGGTCGGCGGGATCGGCCGGGCCGAGCGAGGCCGCCTCGGCGAAGAAGGCGGACTGCTGCCGGTCCAGGAACTCGCCCCGCGTCTCGGCCGCCTCCCAGGCCTTCTCCAGGCTCTCGCGCCGGAAGTAGTGGTAGTACAGGTACTCGTTGGGCAGCGCGCCCAGGGCCCGCAGCCATGGCCCGCCGAACAGCCGGCCCTCCTCGAAGGAGGCCAGCGCCCGGTCGTCGGCCAGCAGGTCGGGCAGCAGGTCGCGGCCCCCCACCGTCAGGGAGCGCAGCCAGCCCAGGTGGTTGAGCCCCACGTAGTCGGCGCGCACGGCCCCGGGGTCGGCGCCGGCGGCGCGCGCCGCGCGGCGGATCAGGCCGGCCGGGGAATCGCAGATGCCGATGACCCGGGGGCCGAGGACCGCCGACATCGCCTCGGTGACGATCCCCGCCGGGTTGGTGAAGTTGACCACCCGGGCGTTCGGCGCCACCTCGCGCACCAGTTCGGCGAAACGAACCGCCTCGGGCACGGTGCGCAGGGCGTAGAGGATGCCCGCCGCGCCCACCGTCTCCTGGCCCAGCACCCCCTCGGCGAGGGCCAGGCGTTCGTCCCTGGCCCGCCCGGCGGTGCCACCGGGCCGGATGGCGAACAGCACCGCGTCCGCGCCGCGCAGGGCGACGGCGGGATCGGTCTCCACCCGCACCGCCGGCCCCTCCCCCACCGCCGGACCGGCGACCGCCCGCATCCCGCGCAGCACCCGGGCGATCACCGCCGTGCGCGCGGGATCGGTGTCGTACAGGACCAGGTCGGTGACCGGAACCGATCCGGCCGCCGCCAGGAGGGCGCGGTACACCAGGGGAACGCGGAATCCCCCGCCTCCGATGATCGTCAGCCTCATGTTCCGGAAAGTACCGTAGAACGTGTCGGTGACGCGGGACGCGGAACGACCGGCGTCCGTCCCCGGCCGTCCCCGCCCCGGTCCGCCGGGGAGGGGCGGCCCCGGCGGCGACCGGCCCGCAGACCGTCCCCGGACCGAAGGACCCCAGACCGTCATGACCTCCCAGTCGCCCCAGTCCGCGCCGAGCCCCTCCTCGCCCCCCTCGCTGCTGAACGGCTCCCTGCACGAGGTGGACCCGGACGTCGCCGCCGCCGTCGACGCCGAGCTGCGCCGCCAGCAGTCCACCCTGGAGATGATCGCCTCGGAGAACTTCGCCCCGGTGGCCGCGCTGCAGGCCCAGGGCTCGGTGCTCACCAACAAGTACGCCGAGGGCTATCCGGGCCGCCGCTACTACGGCGGCTGCGAGCACGTGGACGTCATCGAGTCCCTCGCCCGCGACCGGGTGAAGGAGCTGTTCGGGGCCGAGGCCGCGAACGTGCAGCCGCACTCCGGCGCCTCCGCCAACGCCGCCGCGATGTTCGCCCTGCTCCAGCCGGGCGACACGATCCTGGGCCTGGACCTCGCCCACGGCGGGCACCTCACCCACGGCATGCGGATCAACTTCTCCGGCAAGCTCTACAACGTCGTCGCCTACCACGTGGACGCGGAGACCGGCCGCGTGGACATGGCCGAGGTCGAGCGGCTGGCCGCCGAACACCGGCCGAAGCTGATCATCGCCGGCTGGTCGGCGTACCCGCGGCAGCTGGACTTCGCGGAGTTCCGCCGGATCGCCGACGCCAACGGCTCGCTGCTGATGGTGGACATGGCGCACTTCGCCGGTCTGGTCGCCGCCGGGCTGCACCCCAACCCGGTGCCGTTCGCCGACGTGGTGACCACCACGACCCACAAGACCCTCGGCGGCCCGCGCGGCGGCGTCATCCTCTCCCGCTCCGAGCACGCCAAGAAGATCAACTCCGCGGTCTTCCCCGGTCAGCAGGGCGGCCCGCTGGAGCACGTGATCGCCGCCAAGGCGGTGGCGTTCAAAATCGCCGCGACCGAGGAGTTCCGGGACCGGCAGCGCCGTACCCTGGAGGGCGCGAAGCTCCTCGCCGAGCGCCTGCTCGCCGAGGACGTCACCGGCGCCGGCGTCTCCGTGCTGTCCGGCGGCACCGATGTGCACCTGGTCCTGGTGGACCTGCGGAACTCGGAGCTGGACGGGCAGCAGGCCGAGGACCGGCTGCACGGCATCGGCATCACCGTCAACCGCAACGCGGTGCCGAACGACCCGCGCCCGCCGATGGTCACCTCCGGCCTGCGGATCGGCACCCCGGCCCTGGCCACCCGCGGCTTCGGCGCCGAGGACTTCCGCGAGGTCGCCGACGTGATCGCGGAGGCCCTCAAGCCGGGCTTCGACACCGAGTCGCTCAAGGCCCGGGTCGCCGCCCTGGCCGACAAGCACCCGCTGTACCCGGACCTGACCGTCTGATCCGCCCGTCGGCCCGGTGAGGGGGCGGGCGGGGCGGCGATCCCGCCGCGTCCCGTCCCCTCACCGGGCGTCGGATCCCGGAGCCCCCGGCATCCGCCCCCGACCCCACCGCTCACCACCCACGAGCAGACAAGGGAGTCCGCCCCGTGGCACTCTCCGCCTTCGACCTCTTCTCCATCGGCATCGGCCCCTCCAGCTCGCACACGGTCGGTCCGATGCGCGCGGCCCGGATGTTCGCCCGCAGGCTGCGCCGCGAGGGACTGCTCGACGAGACCGCCGGGGTGCGCGCGGAGCTGTTCGGCTCGCTCGGTGCCACCGGCCACGGCCACGGCACGCCGAAGGCGGTGCTGCTCGGCCTGGAGGGGCACGCCCCCGACACCGTGGACGTCGAACGCGCCGACGCCGAGGTGGAACGCATCCGCGGCGAGAAGCGGCTGCGGCTGCTGGGCGCGGAGACCGCCGACGGCCCGGTGCTGGACTTCGACCCGGACGCGGACCTGGTGCTGCACCGGCGCCGCTCCCTGCCGTACCACGCCAACGGCATGACGCTGTGCGCCCGCGACGCCGACGGCGAGCCGGTGCTGGAGAAGACGTACTACTCGGTGGGCGGCGGCTTCGTCGTCGACGGGGACGCGGTCGGCGAGAAGCGGATCAAGCCCGACGACACCGAGCTGCGCCACCCCTTCCGCACCGGGGACGAGCTGCTGCGCCTGACCCGGGAGACCGGCCTGTCGGTCTCGGCGCTGATGCTGGAGAACGAGACCGCCTGGCGGCCCGAGGCCGAGGTCCGCGACGGCCTGCTGCGCATCTGGGAGGTCATGCGCGAGTGCGTGGCGCGCGGGCTGAGCCGGGAGGGCATCCTGCCCGGGGGACTGAAGGTGCGCCGGCGGGCCGCGCACTCCGCCCGCCAACTGCGGATCGAGGGCGACCGCGCGCAGCACGCCATGGAGTGGACCACCCTGTGGGCGATGGCGGTCAACGAGGAGAACGCCGCCGGCGGCCGGGTCGTCACCGCCCCCACCAACGGCGCGGCCGGCATCATCCCGGCCGTCCTGCACCACTACACCGAGTTCGTGCCCGGCGCGGACGAGGACGGCGTGGTCCGCTTCCTGCTGACGGCGAGCGCGATCGGGCTGCTGTTCAAGGAGAACGCCTCCATCTCCGGCGCCGAGGTCGGCTGCCAGGGCGAGGTGGGCTCGGCCTGCTCGATGGCGGCCGGCGGACTGGCCGAGGTGCTGGGCGGCAGCCCCGAGCAGGTGGAGAACGCCGCCGAGATCGGCATCGAGCACAACCTGGGCCTGACCTGCGACCCGGTCGGCGGACTGGTGCAGATCCCCTGCATCGAGCGCAACGGCATGGCCGCCGTCAAGGCGGTCACCGCCGCCCGGATGGCACTGCGCGGCGACGGCCGGCACCACGTCTCCCTCGACAAGGCGATCAAGACCATGAAGGAGACCGGCGCCGATATGAAGGTCAAGTACAAGGAGACGGCGCGCGGCGGTCTGGCCGTCAACGTCATCGAGTGCTGAGGGGACCGCTCCGACCCGCGGGCCCCGTCCTTTCGGGACTGCCGGGCCCCTTCCGGTCCACATGACCGAGACCCCCGGGAAACCCCGGGGGCGGTCGTGCGGCGTGCCCGTCCGCCCACCGCGGGCTGCCGCCGGGTGCCACCGGTCTTTTCGGCAGCGCCGGGGCACCGCCACGGCCGGCTCGGCCGGCGCCCCGGCGTCCGCGGCTCGTCGTCACCCGGGAGCCGGGGGCGGATCCGTGGAGTTTGTCCCCCATTCGGGTGGTTTAGCGTATTGCCCGTTCCGGGACGCCCGAGGGACCGGATGATTTTTTCCGGGGTCGTGTCCGGCGGCCCGGGGAAGGATGGTGCACTCGGCGATGAGCACGACACGACGAATGGTTCTGGGAACGGCCGCGGCCGTTCCGTTGCTGTCCCAATTCACGGTGACGACGCCCGCCGCCGCCGCGGACCACACGTGGGGCACGGTTTCCGACGGCTGGATCGAGGTTCGCTGGACTCCCCGGGTCGGGGAGCAGCTGGACCGGTTCGAGGCGGTGGTCGAGGCCGTGGCTCCGGCCCGGTTGGTGAGCGACGCGCACGGTACGGCGGTGCGGTTTCCCCTGCGGTCGGGCTCGGGCGATCCCTCGCTCGCCGATCTTCGGAAGGCGACGTTCGGTGGGAGCGTGGCCGGGGGGCTCGCGGTGCGCACGAGGCAGGGCTCGTTCCGGGTGGAGAGCCTGGAGAGCGTTCTGCGGGACGGGGTGACGTCCGGCACATGGGTGGTCAACGGCACCGACATGGGGCACCGGTCGGTGTTCCGGTGCAATCCGGCCGAGGGGCGGCTCATCACGGAAGGCGTACCGCCGGGCCGGCCGATGAGAGTACGGATCCAGGAGGTGCCGATGCGTCCCACCGCCGAGCTGCTGGAGGGGTTCGCCGCCACCTTCGGTGCGCCCGCCTTCACCGCCGACACGGTGGTGGCGCACGTCACCGCCGAGGCCCTCTACACCCCGCCGAGGGGATGAGTCGCGAGCCGGCCCGGCTCCCTCAGCCGGTCCGGGCCGGCTCCCCGGGCCGGGCGGGGCCGGGCAGGCCGCCGCCGAACCGGCGCTCCCGACCGCCGTAGTCCAGGATGGCCTGCCGCAGCCGGGCCAGGTCGAAGTCGGGCCACAGGGTGGGGTCGAAGACCAGCTCGGCGTAGGCCAGTTGCCAGGGCAGGAAGTTGCTGAGCCGTTGCTCTGCGGCGGTGCGGATCAGCAGGTCCACGTCGGGCAGGCCGGGCGCGTACAGGCTTCCGGCGAGGTCCTCGGGGCCGATGTCCCCGGGGCGGATCGTCCCCGCCGCCGCCCGCGCGGCCAGCGAGCGGGCGGCGGTGACCATCTCGTCCCGACCGCCGTAGTCGATGCAGAGGGTCAACGTCAGCTCGGCGTTGTTCGACGTCATGTTCTCCAGCAGCGCCAGTCGGGAGGCGAGAGAGGGGTCGATCCGGTCGCGACGCCCGCACCAGCGCACCCGGACACCGAGCTCGTGCAACCGCTCGACACCCTGGTCGATCGCCTCGGCCAGGGCATCGAACAGGTCTTGCACCTCCCGCGAGGAGCGATCCCAGTTCTCGGTGGAGAACATGTAGAGACTCAGGTGCCGGATGCCCAGCCGCAGGGCGGAGTTGACCAGCCGCATCGCCGCCCGCCATCCCGCGCGATGGCCCTGTGCGACCGACATGCCCCGTCGCGCGGCCCACCGCCGGTTGCCGTCCATGATCACCGCCACGTGTCCCGGCAGGGGCCCGGCCGCCGGCCGGGCCGGACGGCGCCGGGCACGCCCCGTCAACGACAGCGGTTCGACCCCCTCCGCCAGCACCCGGGAACGCAGCAGCGTGACCTCGTCGAAATGCGTCTGGGCGCCGAGGATGAGGGCGGCGGGGAACGCCTCGTACCCGGGACCCACCATCGCGGTCACCGGCAACGCCTGTTCCAGCAGATCCCGCCAGCGGGTGAGCTGGATGTCGACCAGCTCGTCCAGCGCCTCCCGAGGCTCACCGCGCCGCAGATCGGCGATCTCCAGGCCCAGCCGGCGCAGATCCTCGCGGGGCAGGTAACAGCGGCCGGCGGCGAGATCTCTCGGCAGGTCCTCGAAGATGTCCACCAGTTGGCCCACCTCGCCCAGCAACGAGGCCGACCGGAACGCCTCCGGCCCCCGCGGGTCCAACAGGGGGATCCACATCCTGGCCCACATTCCCGTGACACCCCGCAGATAGTGCCGCTGGTCCTCGAAGGTCTCGAACACGGGCGGGGAGGCACAGTCGGCCTCGAACGTGGCGAGGAGTTCCTCGATCACCGCACGGTCCAGATCCCAGCGCAGCGCCGTGTCCACGAAGGCCCGACGCAGCGGGTGCGTGCTGCGGCCCGAGCGCAGATCCTCCAGCGTCTCGGAGCGCCACCGGGCGATCCTCCGTACGCGATCCGCCGGCGCCCCCTCATCGGCGATGCGGTCGGTCCACGTCGTGAAGCCGGTGATGGCGTGCATGTGGGGCCGGATCGCCGCGGGCAGGGTCCCCTCCGCCACCGTCCACATCCCGGCCAGGAACTGCCGGGTCTCGGCCGCACACAGCTCATAGGATTCACGCAGCTCGGACGAACCGCTCGACATCCCGTCACTCTCCACCACTTCGCCCCTCACCCCTCGCCGTCGCCCACCCCGGCGGCCCGGAGCCTCCACCGCCCCCGGCGGGACACCGGCCGACCGGTACCACTGCTCTCCGCCAACATCCCGCCCGACCGACCACGATCAAGGCGGAATGAGGTCAAACCCCCCGTACGGGGTAAGAATTGCCGCTCGGCGTACAACGCCACGCGCGTTCACGGGCAGGAACGAGAAGCGGCGAGACCCCTATGAGACGCTCCCTCACCCCGCCGCCGCGCCGGGAGGACGACGCACCGGAACGGACCCCGGAGAACGGCCGGCGTGGGATTCGCGCGGAGCGGACGGCATCTCGCGGTGAGCCGTGCCGAGGAGGCGCTGCCGGCGCTCGGGGCGGATGCCGCGTTCCCCCCGCGTGCCGATTCCCGGAGCCATGGGTAGCCGACCGGACGGGGACACCGGCGTTCGGCCGGAGCGGGACCGGAACGGGAGGAGGGCCGGCCCCGGTGGGTCAGGGCGCCCGCGGGTCGTCGCCGGTCGTCGGGGTGGAATCGGCGCCGCGCACGGGGGCGAAGGAGGTGCCGGCGCCGGCCGAGGAGCGGGGGATCACGCTGAAGGTGCCGTCGGTCTCCAGGACCACCGCCGCCACGTCCTCCACGGCCCCGATGCCCTGGCTGCGGATCGCCTGGCGCACCTCGTCGCTGGGCACCCGGTGGCGCTCCATGGCGTCGGTGAGGAAGCGGCCGTCGCGCAGCAACAGCGCGGGCTCGGACTTGAGCAGTCGCCGGACGCGGCGGGAACGCACGGACGCCAGGGCGCTGACGAACTGCAGGAGGATCAGCATCGCCAGGGCGAGGACACCCTCGCTCAGCGAGACGTCCCGGTTGAGCAGGATGGTGGCGAGGGTCGAGCCCAGGGCCACGGTGACCACCAGGTCGAAGGCGTTCATCTTGGCCAGGGTGCGCTTGCCGGAGAGCCGCAGCAGGGCGATGAGGGCGGGATAGGCCACCAGGGCCACCACCGTCACCCGCAACAGATCCGTCCACGAGTCGAAGAACATGCGGGGCGGGTACCCGCCTCCCGCCCGGACAGCCGAACGGCCCCGGACCGGGGAGCCGGTGCCGGGGCCGCGGGGCGTCGGGACAGGGGACGGGTCAGCGACGGCTGCCCGCGGTGGTGGCGGCTCCGGTGGAGGTGCCGCCGCTCCCCCGGTCGTCGCTCTCGCCCAGGACCACCTTGGTCCAGCCCTCCTCGCGCCGGTCGAAGGTGCGGTACGCCTCCATGACGTCGCGCATCCCCTCCCAGCGGGTGATCAGCGGGGTGGGGTCGAGGGTGCCGCCGGCGACCATGGACACCAGTTGCGGGATGTAGTGACGGTGGTGGCAGTTGCCCATCTTCAGCGTGAGGTTCTTCATGAACGCCTCGCCGAAGGGGTACTGCTCGACCTGCGGCGGGTAGACGCCGATGATGCCGATGGTCCCGGCCTTGGCGACCATCTGCACGGCCCAGCGGGAGGCCAGCGAGGGGGCGTTGCCGGGCACCCAGGTGTCGCCGTCGGGGTGCTGTTCGGGGGCGATCTCGTCGCGTTCGCGGTCGAACTCCTCGACCTTGTCCGCCAGCGCCTCGGCGGCGGGGCCGCGGGCGGGGCGCTCGGCGTCCACACCGACGGCGTCGATGACCCGGTCCACGCCGATGCCGCCGGTCATCTCCAGGATGGCCTCGACGGGGTCCTCGGCGTTGAAGTCGACGACCTCGGCGTGCTGGTCGCGGGCGAGTTCGAGGCGGTCGTGGATGCCGTCCACGACGATGACCCGGCCGGCGCCCTGGAGGCGGGCGCAGGCGATGGCGGCCTGGCCGACGGGGCCGGCGCCGAGGATGGCGACGGTGTCCCCGGTGCGGATCTCGGCGAGTTTGGCGCCGAACCAGGCGGTGGGGTAGATGTCCGACAGCAGGATGGCCTGCGCGTCGGTGACGGTGTCCGGCAGCGGGACGGGGCCGACGTGCGCGTAGGGCACGCGGGCGTATTCGGCCTGGAGGCCGTCGAGCCCGCCGGCGGCCTCGGGACCGCCGAAGAAGACGGTGCCGGCGCGCCGGCCGCCGGGGTTGGCGTTGTCGCACTGGGCGTGGTACCCGGCGCGGCAGTAGCTGCACACCCCGCAGGCCACGGTGGAGGGGATGACGACGCGGTCGCCGGGGCGCAGGTTCCGCACGCCCCCGCCGACCTCCTCGACGACACCCACCCCCTCGTGGCCGAGGATCAGTCCCTCGCGCAGTCCGGGCATGGTGCCCCGGACGAAGTGCAGGTCGGTTCCGCAGATCGCGGAGGAGGTGATCCGCACGATCGCGTCGTGCGCGTCCCTGATCTTGGGATCGGGGGCGTCCTCCAGGCGGATGTCCCCGACTCCGTGCCACACCACGGCCTTCATGTGCCCTCCTCGTACCGTTGGGACGGTTCGGCCCTCTGTGTCCTCTGCGTCCTCATGTCTCCTCGGGAAGTCCTCCGCTTACCCGAAGGGGTGAGCGCGAAACGGCACGAACCGGCATGCTCCGGGCGATCGGCCCGGGTGGGGAGGAGATCCGCTCAGGGCACGGGGCGGGCGAGCAGGACGAGGGTCTCCTCGTACCGACCGGCCTCCGCGTCGTACCGGCCGGCGCAGGTGACCAGGGCCAGTCGGGGCGGTCCGTCGTGGGCGAAGAGCGTGCCGGGGAGGGCGTCGGCGGGGTGCCGGCGGGTGGTGGTGACGGTGTACCGGTGGGTACGGCCGTCGGCGCCCGCGACCTCGATCCGGGCCCCGGCCGGCAGTGCGGCCAGGCCGGCGAAGGGGCCGGGTCCCCCGGTGGGGGTGTCCACGTGGCCGACCAGCAGGACGGTGCCGGCGCGGTGTCCCGGGCGGGCGCCCGGGGCCCACCAGCCGACCCGGTCGGGCTCGTCGGGGACGACGATCGCCCCCGAGGGATCGGTGCCGACGGGGACGACCCCGAGGGTCGGCAGGCCGGGCACCTCCAGCCGCACCGGCGGACCGGCCCGGACGGTGGGAGGGGTGGACGCCTCCCCGAGGAGGGAGCCGAGGGAGGTCGGGGAGCCGGGCGGGCCGGCCCCCGCCCGGCCCCGGAGCGGGTCGGGGCCGAGGGGGGCCGGTACGGCGG
>NZ_VKHS01000349.1 GCF_014141525.1 Streptomyces calidiresistens | reverse complement strand
CCTTTCCCGCCCCGCTCCGCCGCCACCCGCACCGTCGGGCCCGCACCGCCAGGAGGACGCAGTGTCCGAGGCCGCCGACCGCCCCACCGGGACCGACCGCCCCACCGGGACCGATCACGACGCGACCCCACACGAGGACTACGACCACGACGTGATCGTCGTCGGCTCCGGGTTCGGGGGCGCCGTCGCCGCCCTCCGTCTGGGCGAGAAGGGGTACCGGGTCGCCGTCCTGGAGGCCGGCCGCCGCTTCGAGCGCGCCGAACTCCCCGCCACCTCCTGGAACCTGCGCGACTACCTGTGGGCCCCCCGCCTGGGCCTGTACGGCATCCAGCGCATCCATCCCCTGGACAACGTCCTGGTCCTGGCCGGGGCCGGCGTGGGCGGCGGCTCCCTCAACTACGCCAACACCCTCTACGTCCCGCCGGACGCCTTCTTCGCCGACCGCCAGTGGGCCGGGATCACCGACTGGCGCGAGGAACTGACCCCCTGGTACGAGCAGGCCCGCCGGATGCTCGGGGTGCGGATCAACCCCGACACCACCCCCGCCGACGAACACCTGCGCGCCGCCGCCGACCGCATGGGCATCGGCCACACCTTCCGCTCCACCCCCGTCGGCGTCTTCTTCGGCGACGGCCTGGACGGGGACGGCACCCGCACCGCCCGCCCCGGCGAGGAGGTCCCCGACCCCTACTTCGGCGGCGCGGGTCCCGACCGGCGGGCGTGCAGCCGCTGCGGGGAGTGCATGACCGGCTGCCGGCACGGTGCCAAGAACACCCTCAACGAGAACTACCTCCACCTCGCCGAACGCGCCGGGGCGGTGATCCACCCCCTGACCACCGTCACCGCGATCACCGAGTTCACCGACCGCGAGGGACACACCGGCCACGCCGTCACCGTGGTGCCCACCGACGCCCCGCCGCGCCGCAGGCGCCGCCGCGCCCGGGTGCTGCGCGCCCGTTGGGTGGTGCTCGCCGCCGGCACCCACGGCACCCAGACCCTGCTGCACCGGATGCGCGACAGCGGCCTGCTGCCCCGCCTCTCCGACCGCCTCGGGACCCTCACCCGCACCAACTCCGAGGCCCTGGTCGGCGCGCAGACCACCCCCCGCCGCTACCGCCGGGCCATGGCCGCCGCCGGACGCCCGCCCGTCGACCCCGACTTCACCCGGGGCGTGGCCATCACCTCCTCGATCCACCCCGACGAGCACACCCACATCGAACCGGTCCGCTACGGCCGGGGCTCCAACGCCATGGGGCTGCTGTCCATCGCCCAGTTCAACCGGGAGGGACGACTGCCCCGCCCGCTCGCCTTCCTCGGCTCCAGCCTGCGCCACCCCGTCCGTTTCCTGCGCTCGCTGTCCAACCACCGTTGGTCCGAACGCACCATCATCGGACTGGTCATGCAGACCCACGACAACTCGCTCACCACCCATCTGCGCCGACGGGGCCCCCGCCGGGGCCTGCTCACCGCCCGGCAGGGACACGGCGCGCCCAACCCCGAGTGGATCCCGGAGGGCGCCGAGGCGGCCCGCCGACTGGCCGAGGAGATCGGCGGCTTCGCCGGCACCAACGTGGGGGAGGTCTTCGGGATGCCGATGACCGCCCACTTCCTGGGCGGCTGCCCCATCGGCGACGGACCCGACACCGGTGTCGTGGACCCCTACCACCGGCTGTACGGACACCCGGGGATCAGCGTCGTGGACGGCTCCGCGGTCTCCGCCAACCTGGGCGTCAACCCCTCGCTGACCATCACCGCCCAGGCGGAGCGCGCCATGTCCCTGTGGCCCAACCGGGGCGAGCCGGACCCCCGCCCGGCGCAGGGCGCCGGGTACCGGCGCCTGGCCCCCGTCGCGCCGCTGCGCCCCGCCGTCCCGGGGACCGCCTTCGCCGCGCTGCGCCTCCCGGTGCTCCCCGTCCCCACCGTCCCGCCCCGCGCCGCCGGGGAGGGTCTCCCCGGCACCGGCGGGGAGACCGGCCGGGACGGCGACGCCGCCCCTTGATCGCCGGCCCGGGGAGGAACACGACCCGGGGAACACCGGTACGCCGCCGGGCGGCGGGAGCGGGAGCGGGCGGGGGGCCACCGCTCCGCCGGGGGGTTCGGTGAAACGGGGCCGGGCCGCCCCCGGGCCGGACTACGAGCCGACCGGGTCGGTGGGGTGCGTGGCGGGGCGGGTGACCTCCCAGGCCGCCTCGATCATCCGGAAGATCTCCTCCACCGCGGCTTCCGGATCGGCCGCGTCCCGGGCCAGCGCATAGGCATCGACCACGAACCTCGCGATCGTGCGGCAGGCCGTGGTGGTCCGCGGCCGGTCGGGGTCGGCGGCGATGGCCGTGGCCAGCGACTCGGCGTGACGCAGCCTCGCCGCCTCCTCGTACTCCCGCAGGGCGGGTGACGCGTCGATCATCCGCTGGATCGGGGCGGCGGCATCCGTCGTGCAATGGCGCACCAGGGCCCCGATCCGGTCGCGCAGCGCCGGGATGAGCGGCTCGTGCGGTGCCCGGTCGGTGACGGCGCGCAGGAGGCGTTGTCCGAAGTCCTCGTCCTGCTCGAACACCAGGGCCTCTTTCGAGGCGAAGTGGGAGAAGACCGTGGTGACCGCCACGTCGGCCTCGGCGGCCACGTCGCGGATGCCCACGGCCTCGTAGCCGCGTTCCAGGAAGAGCCGCAGGGCGGCATCGGCGATCTTCCGGCGGGTCGCGGCCTTCTTGCGTTCCCGGCGTCCGGGCGGCACGGTCATCCCGCAACGCTATCAGGTGTGAAAGAACAACTGTTTTTAAAAGCTAACCGTTAGTGCTATGGTCGCCGGCATGAGAAGAGTGAGCTTCGCCCGGTTCGGTGGACCGGAGGTCCTGCGACTCGAAGACGTCGAGGAGCCCCACGCGGGACCCGGCCTGATTCGCATAGCCGTTCGAGCGGCGGGCGTGAACCCCGTCGACTGGAGGATCCGTGAAGGTCAATTCCGAGGGGTCCGCCCCCTCGAACTGCCCGCCGGGCTCGGGCAGGACGCCGCCGGGGTGGTGGACGAGGTCGGCGAGGGCGTCGAAGGGGTTGCGGTCGGCGACCACGTGTTCGGCGCGGGGGAGAACACCTACGCCGAGTTCGCCGTGCTGTCGGCCTGGGCCCGGATGCCCCGGGGGCTGACGTTCGAGGAGGCGGCCGGATACCCCTCCGTCACGGAGACCGCACGGCGCGTGATCCGCGAGGTCGGTGTGCGGGCCGGGCAGACACTGCTGGTCAGCGGCGCCTCCGGGGGAGTCGGCTCGGCCGTGGTGCAGCTCGCCCGGGAGCGCGGGATCACGGTGATCGGCACCGCCGGAGCCGCGAGCCGGGATCATGTGCGCGGCATGGGTGCCCTCGCCACGACGTACGGCGAGGGTTGGGTGGAGCGGGTGCGGCGACTCGGCCGGGTCGACGCGGCTCTCGATCTGGCCGGCTCGGGCGTGCTCCGCGAGCTCATCGCGTTGACCGGGGACCGGGGGAAGGTGCTCTCCATCGCCGACCCGGAGGCGGCGGAGCTCGGTGTCCGATTCTCCGGAGTGGCCGGCAGCATGCCGGACGCCCTGGCCGAGGCGGTCGACCTGATCTCGCGGGGAAGGCTCCGCATCCCGATCGAGAAGTCGTACCCGCTCGCCGAGGCCGCGGCGGCGCACGTCGACAGCCGAGCCGGCCACACGCGGGGGCGTCGGGTGCTGATCGTCTGAAAGCCGGCCGCGCGTCGCCCCGGGACGGCCCCGAAACGGCCCCGGGACGGCCCCGGGCCGGCTCCCCGTGGGGGAACCGGCCCGGGTGTGCGGGGGGCGCGTCGACGGACGGCGCCCTCCTCACGGGTGATGCGGGGTGTTACCGGGTGGTGCGGGTGTTACGGACGGATGCCGATCAGACGGCGGCACCCGCGCCGCGACGACGCACCATGTAGACGGCGGCGGCACCCATGGCGACGGCGGCGGCACCGGTCAGGGCGTAGACCGTCAGGCCCGCACCGGCACCGGTCTGGGCGAGCTGCAGGTCCGGGCTGCGCTTGGCCGGGCCGGCGGGCTCGGCCTCCTTGTCGCTGCCGGTCCCACCGGGAGCGGTGATGGAGAAGGCGTAGTACCAACCGCCCTCCCAACCGCACTCCTGGCCGTTGACCTCACCGATGTAGGCGCCACCGCTGACGGCGGCACCCTCGACGGTCGGGGCGTCCTTGTCGATGGAGATCCGGAAGTCGGTCACGACGGTGTCGCTACCGGCCGGCAGGGTGTCCAGCTCGGCGTAGATGCCGGCCGCGAAGCCGTCATCGTCCAGGGCCTTCCAGCCGCCGCCGTTCCGGAACTCCAGGTTGACGTACTCCGACAGCCAGGCGTACTTGTCCAGGTTGTCGAAGTCCAGCTCGCCCTTCTCGAGGTCCTCGTAGAGCTTGAGGTTCTCCACCTCGGCCCACAGGATCACGTCGCGGAGGTCGACGTCGCTGACGTTGGTGGCGTGCATGCTGAACTCGTGCCAGCCGCTGCCCGCGACGATGGTCTCGGGCAGGCCGACGACCTCGGTCAGCAGGCCGTCCTCGTAGTCGGCGTCGAGGTCGGTGCAGAACGCGAACTCGTCCTCCGGCGCCTCGCCGGACTCCTCGTCCTCGTCCCCGTCCTCGTCCCGGCCGTCCTCGCCGGGGGTCTCGCCCTCGTCGTCAACGGGGGTTTCGCCGGGGACCTGGCCGTCGGGGTCGGCGGACTCGTCGTCCTCGTCCTCGGTGAGGTCCGCGTCCGCGTCGTCCTCCACGGGAACGATCTCGTCCTCGGCGGGCTCATCCGTGAGCGGCTGGGCGCTCTCCTCGGCGACGATCTCGTCGCCGGCCTTCTCGTCGACGAGCACCTCGTTACCCGAGGTCTCGTCCTCGCCCTGCTCCGCGGCAAACGCCGGGGAGGCCGCCAGGAGGGCGGCGGGGGCAATCACGGCCGTGGCCGCTGCTGTCGCCATCGCGCGACGAAGCTTCATCAAGGTCCCTTTGTTCAAAGCGGGTTCAGGGACTCCCGCATCCGAAGTGACGCCAAGTGTGACCCGCCGAACATGCGATCGGTTGTAGCGCTTTCGGTCACGGAAGGGTCACGTTCTCCACGGCTCGCATACCGGGCCCTCCAGTGGGTACAACCCGCCTTCGCCCCCCGTCCGCCCGCACTGCGCGGTTTTCGGTGCGGGGCCCCACGGGGAACGGCGATCGGAACGCAAAGAGGCCCCGACGCGCGTTCCGGGGGGAGAACATCGCGCCGGGGCCCGGCCGGCACCGGCGACAGGGCGGCACGGGTGCCGGTGGGGCGACGCCCGGGGGGTGGCGTCGCCGTCCGTGGTCGGACCATTGACGATCCGAGGGTGTCCTTGAATCCTCAGCCATCGGGAGCCCCCGGGCAAGTACCGGAACGGCCGCGTTCCGGAGAAAAAACGGCTCCGGTCGCGGCCGGAGCCCCCGCGGTCGTCCATGATCGACTTTGGGTCGCCCCCGGGTGACCCCGTGTGACGCCGGCCCCGGTCGGGTCGGTCGAACGGAGCGCTCCGCCGGCGCCCGCCGCGCCCCCGCGCCCGC
>NZ_VKHS01000348.1 GCF_014141525.1 Streptomyces calidiresistens | reverse complement strand
GGGCCGACTTCACGGGTGGTGGCGGAGGGGAGGAATACCGGTTCCGGGCCCGATGAGGAAGGCCGTCCAGGCGGCGGGTGGGAAAACGAGGGCCCCGTGGGCACGTGCCTTGCTGTCACCGACGGCTATCAGCGCGTCGTCGGTGGTCTGGATCTCCACGCAGTTTCCGCTCTCGGCGCTGGAACGGCTGGATCTCCGCCACCGATCGATGGGAAGGCCGTGTCGCATGGGTTCACTCCTGACCGCTCTCGTGGAGTTCGTCGAAATCGGCCGCGAGGGCCGTGATGAGGCGCTCGGAATCCTCCGGGGAGAGTGCGCGATCACGCAATTGCTCCGCCGCGACGCGGTAGGGCGTCAGGTCCGCTTCGTCCTCGATGAAAATCCTACTCCGTTTCTGTTCCAGAAAGACGATGTCCATATCGACGGGGGAGGAGTATTCGAACAAACGGAAGCTGCCGTCCGTGCCGGCGTGGGCCCCGCGGGAGCAGGGAACGACCCGGACGGACACCCGGGGGAGCCGTCCCATCTCGACCAGTTTCCTCAACTGGGCCGCCATCACGGCGTGGTCGCCGATCCGACGGTGCAGTACGGCCTCGTCCAGCACGCAGACGAACCAGGGGGCATCGGGGGCCTCCAGCAGGGCCTGACGGTCCAGGCGGATGCGCACCGCCTCCTCCACGGACAGGTCGGGGGGCGTCGGGAAGCCCGAGATGACGGCCTGTGCGTACTCGCGGGTCTGGAACAGGCCGGGGATCACGATGGCCTCGTACTCGAAGATCCGGCTGGCGGTGGATTCGAGTTCGATCAGTTCCTGGAGCTTGGGGGCCATGACGTCGTGGTGCTGTTGCCACCATCCCCGTTGCCTGGCGGTGCGGTTGAGTTCCAGTAGGCCGGTGCGGAACTCGCGGTCGGTGATGCCGTAGAGATCCAGCAGGGCGTCGAGTTCCAGGCGGGTCAGGCTCGTCCTGCCCGCTTCGACCCGGCTGATTTTCGTATCGCTCCCGTCGATGGCGGTGGCCGCCGCGTTCTGTGAGACGCGTGCGTTCTCCCGCATGCGACGCAGTTCCATGCCGAGCCGCATTCGGCGGACGGTGGTGACCGGTTGCCCCATCTCGTTCTCCTCGTCTGGGTGAGCAGGGACAGTGTGCCGCATGGTTCGGGTCGCCCCTCTCGTCGAATAATCGAACTGCGTTTCGCCGGGTGGCGGAAAGAAAAATTGCGGTGCGGGAATTCCCGTGCTCAGCCCCACCGCTCTCCCGCCGCCCCGGGGGCCCTCGCCGGGGCGGCTCCCGAAGGGCCGAAAGGTCCCGCCGGCCGTGTGTAGGGTGTGGGCAGGTGTCGAGCGCTGGGGGCGCAGGCGGCCCCCGGGGAGCGGGGAAAGCGGTGCGCGGCAAGGTGATGATCCCGGCCATCGCCCTGATGGCCTTGGCGGTGGGGGCGGTCGTCCTCCTCCTGGTGCGCGGTGACGACGACAACCCCACGGACGGGGCGGTCGAACTGGCCGAGGAGTTCCTGCGGGCCTGGCCGCTGGACAACGAGGTGGAACCCGCGGCCCGGCTGACCGACGACCCCGAGGCGGCGGCCTCACTGCTGGAGTCGGTGAACCGCAACCTCTCCCCCGAGGGACGCGAGACCGTCTCGGTCGGGGAGGTCGGGGAGGCGGGGGCGGACGCCCCCACCGGGGCCGTCGCCGTCCCCTACACCGTCGTCTACGACCTCGGCGAGGGCCTGCCCGAGTGGACGGTGGAATCGAGCATCACCCTGCTCCCCGCCCCGGAGGACGCCCCCACCGACACCGGCTGGTTGGTGCACTGGGAGCCCTCCCTCCTCCACCCCGACCTGGCGGACGGACAGACCCTGATGCGCACCACCGACAAGCCCGAACGCGCGCCCGTCCTGGCCGCCGACGGCAGCGAGTTGGCGGGCAGCGGACAGGTGTGGTCGATCAGCGTCTGGCCCGCGGTGCTCGCCGATCCCGAGCAGGCGTGGGCCGCCATCGAGGCCCTGGACGTGGGCGTGGACACCGAGGCCCTCGCGGAGCGCGTGGAACAGGCCGATCCGGACCGGGCGGTCCACGTGGTGACCATCCGCGACGAGCTGTACGAGGAACACCGCGACGAGCTCAACGCCGTGCTGGGCCTCCAGTTCGACCAGTCCTCCCGCCCCCTGGCGTACGCCGCCCGCTCGGTGGTCGGCGGGGTGGACCCCGAGACCGGTGAGGGCACCTCGGGGCTCCAGGCCCGTTGGGACGACCGGCTCGCCGGCGTCCCCCTCACCTCGGTGGTGATCGCCGAACGACAGTCCGCGAGCGCGGTGGAGACCCTGGCCGAGGGCGAGGGCGGCGTCGACGGCGAACCGCTGGAGACCACCATCGACCCGATGATCCAGGAGGCGGCCGAGGAGGCGTTGGCCACCCAGGAACAGAACGGCTCCATCGCAGCCGTGCGCCCCTCCACCGGCGAGGTGCTGGCCCTGGCCGACCAGCCGCTGGACTTCGCCCGGTCGGCCGAGGGCCGGTACGCGCCGGGCTCCGGCTTCAAGGTGATCACCGCCGCCGCCCTGCTGGAGGGCGGTGTCGCGTCCGACGAGGTACTGGGCTGCCCGAAGGAGGAGGTGGTCCGGGGCTACCGCTTCCACAACCAGGACGAGTTCGAACTCGGCCCGGACACCACCCTGCACGAGGCCTTCACGGCCTCCTGCAACACCGCGTTCATCGGCAACCGCGACCGCTTCGCGCCGGAGACCCTGCGGGAGGTCGCCCTGGCCTTCGGCGTCGGCGGCGAGTGGGACGCGGGATTGACCACCTTCGACGGCAGCGTGCCGGTCGCCGACGGCGAGAGCGACCTCGCCGCCTCGCTGATCGGCCAGGCCCGGGTGGAGGCGAGCCCGCTGGGCATGGCCGCGGTCGCCGCCACCGTGGCGGCGGGGGAGTTTCACCAGCCGGTGCTGGTCCCCGACGAGGAGAGGGAGGTGTGGGAGCCGCCCACCCGTCTCGGGGACTCCACCGTCGAGGAGTTGCGGAAGATGATGCGGGCCACCGTCACCGAGGGCACCGCCTCCGCACTGCGGGACGTGCCGGGCGGGCCGCACGCCAAGACCGGCACCGCCGAGTTCGTCGCCGGCGAGGACGGGGAGCTCTCCACCCACGCCTGGATCATCGGGTTCCTCGCCGAGGAGGACCTGGCCTTCGCGGTGCTGCTGGAGGACGGCGGTTCGGGCGGTTCGCACGCCGGGCCGGTGGCGGCGGAGTTCCTGCGCGATGCGGTGGCCCCCTCGGCCCGCTGACCCGGGTCCGCCGGCCGGGGGCGGGTGCCCGCCGCGGACCGCGAGGTGGTCGGCCGGCACGGGTGTCATCCGGCGGCGCCCGCCGGATGACACCCGTGCCGCGCCGGCCCCGGGCGACCGCTACCGGGGCGCGTCCGGGCCGGCCGCCCACGGCCCCCCGGGCGGCGCCTCGACGCGCGGTTCGGCCGTCGGGGCGCCGAACCACCGGGGCAGCCGGTCGAGCAGCTCCCGCTGATCCCCGCCGACCCACGCCACGTGTCCGTCCGGCCGCAACAGCACCGCGGGCACGTCCGGTTCCCCACCGACGTCGATGACGTGGTCGACCCGATCGGCCCAGCCCGCCACCGAAAGCCGGCCGGTCCGGTCCAGCAGCAGCCCCCGGCCGCCGCGCGTCAGTTCGTAGAGACGACCACCGCGCCCCAGCTCCAGGTCCCGCATCCTCCGGCCGAGCAGGTCGTGGTCCCCGCCGAAGTCGTAGCGGACCCCGACCCCGGTGATCATTTCCGTCACGTACCGGTTCACCTCCTCGAAGTCCATCAGCCTGGAGAACAGTTCCCGGAGCGCGGTCGTGCCCGGATCGGTTCCCAGCAGCGTCATCTGCGCCCGGGTGTTCTCCAGGACGGCGGCGCCCACCGGGTGCCGTTCGGCGTGGTAGGTGTCCAGCAGTCCCGCCGGTGCCCATCCGTTGACGGCGGCGGCCAGCTTCCAGCCGAGGTTGAACGCGTCCTGCACGCCGAGGTTGAGCCCCTGCCCGCCGGTCGGGGGGTGGACGTGCGCCGCGTCGCCGGCCGGCAGCACCCGGCCGACCCGGTAGCTCTCGACCTGCCGGGTGGCGTCGCCGAACCGGGAGAGCCGGCGGGGCGAGTGCGCGCCGAAGTCGGTGCCCGCGAACACCCGCAGCTGCCGCCGGAACTCATCGAGGGTCGGTGCGCCGGCGCGCTCCTCGGCCACGCCCTCGGCGGGTACGACGACGCGGTACAGCCCGGCGTTCCCGTCCACGTCGGGGATGACGCCGAACCGCGGTTGGGTCCGGCGGACCTCCTCGACGACGGCGGCGACCGTCGCCGGATCACCGGTCAGCTCCATGTCGCCCACCAGCGTCTCGATCGTGGCGGGCTCGCCGGGGAAGCCGACGCCGAGCCGTGTGCGCACCGTGCTGCGGCCGCCGTCGCACCCCACGAGCCAGCGCGAGCGCAGACGGGTGCCCTCCCCCGCTCCGGCGACCGCGCCCCCGCTCTTCAGCTCGACGGTCACCCCGTCCTCGTCCGGGCACACATCGATCACCTCGCAACCCCGCCGGATCCCGGCACCGAGTTCGAGGGTGCGCTCGGTGAGCAGCCGCTCGGTGACCGGCTGCGGGGTGGCGAGGCCGTACGGGTGAGCGGTGTCCAGGCGGTCCGGCCACGGCTTGGTGACACCCCCGAAGAGACCGCCGACCCGGAACTTCCCACTGACGGCGAGGAAACGGTCCAACAGGCCGCGCTGGTCCATGATCTCCACGCTGCGCACGTGCAGGCCGCGCCCACGGGGCTCCCCGGTCGGCTCCGCCAATCTCTCCAGCACGACCACGCGCACGCCGTGCAGCCGCAACTCACAGGCCGGCATCAAGCCGGTCGGCCCGGCGCCGACCACGATCACATCGATCACGGGATCCCCCCTCGCACCTCATCGGATGGTGGTCGGCCGCTCCGTGTGCTCCCCCGCCCGCGCCTCCACCCGGGGTGTCCGCGACCGCGACGCGGCTCCACCGGGGGTTCGACGTACCCGCGACCCGTCGGAGGACAGGAGCGCGCATACTTCGCGAATCCGTTGTTTTTTCGGATTCCGACCTCGGTCGGTCATTCTGCGGCACGAGCCGGGTCTTGCCGCAAGCCCCCCGGTGCGCTATAGGTTGAGAGTGGCGGGGAGTCGATGACCTCCTCGCCTTTGTTCTTCTCCGCCCCTGTTCCCCGCCCCCGCCGCGAGCGGACGGGCACGTGCCTCCGCCGCGGGGCGGTGGGCGCCCCGCCGCCGGCTGCCGAGCGGCGGACACCCGATCGTGGCGGGATTCCCGTGCGGGCGGGAAGCGCCGGCCACGGGGCGGCCCCGGGATGACGGCGTCGGGATCCCGGCGGGTGACGCGGAGGCCCGTCCCGGTCCCCTCGGCGGGGCGACGCCCGCGGCGCGATGCGGCACCGGTCCACCGCGGTGGTCCGCATCCGGTCGGGCAGTCGCCCGGACCGGCCCCGGGGCCCTCGGCCTTCCCCGGTCACGACCCCGGGGGGCAGGGCGGGTC
>NZ_VKHS01000347.1 GCF_014141525.1 Streptomyces calidiresistens | reverse complement strand
GAAGCCGTTCCCGACCCCGACCGAACGCCCGGAGCCCGCCGTGACCGACCTCGCCCCGCTGCTGCCCCTCCTGCTCGGCCTGGCCGCGGCCGCGGCCGTGCTCGGCCTCATCGCCGGCATCCGGGTCCTGCGCGCCGGCACCCCCCTGCCCCCCGACCTCCTCCTCGCCCTGGAGGTCGGCTCCACCCGGGTCTCCGCTGGGAACTCCGCCGTGGACCGACTGGGGATGCGCATGGCGCCCCTCGTCCTGCGCCTCATGGGGCCGGCCGCCGTCGAACGCAAGCGCCGCCGCATCGACCAGGCGGGCAACCCCGGGGGACTCACCCTCGACCGGTACGCCGCCCGTCGCGCCGTCTACGGGCTCTTCGGCCTGATCCTGGCCCCGATCTTCCTCGCCGCCGGACAACCCCTGTTCGCCGTCCTCGGCCTGGCCTTCGGCCTCCTCGCCGCCGACGTCCTCATCTGGCAGGGCGCCCGGGCCCGCAAGGACGCGATCGAACGCACCCTCCCCGACTTCCTCGACGTCCTCGCCGTGGTCGTCTCCGCCGGCCTCGGTTTCCGGCAGGCCCTCGAACGCGTCTCCTCCCGCTACACCGGCCCCTGGGCCGACGAGATCCGCATCACCCTGCGCCAGATGGACATGGGGGTCTCCCGCCGCCAGGCCTTCGACGAACTGCGGCGCCGCAACGACTCCGAGCCCGTCAACCAGTTCGTCTCCGCGCTCCAGCAGGGCGAGGAACTCGGCTCGCCGATCGCCGACACCCTCATCCAGATCGCCGCCGACATGCGGCGCACCGACGCGCAGAACGCCCGCCGCCGCGCCGCCCGGGCCATCCCCAAGGCGACCCTGGCCACCCTGGTCTTCATGGTCCCGGCGACGATGCTCATCATCGTCGCCGGGATGATCCTCGGCTCCGGGACCGACTTCTTCGCCATCCTCGGCGACGGCTGAGCCCGCCGCGGTCCGCGGGGCCGGGGAGGTCAGATCGGGGTCTGCTCCCCGCCCGGGGCGGGCGGTCCCTCGGCGTTCCCCTCCAGCGAGGCCTCGTACTCCCGGTCAAGGGCGGAGAACTCCTCGACCACCATGTCGGCGATCTCCTTCAACGCGGTCAGCTGGTCGTCGATCCGCTGCCGACCGTCCCGCCAGTTCGAGACGAAGTCCTCCAGCGCCTTGCGCACCGAGGAGTCACCGATGTCGTCCTCGTAGTTCTCCACGGTCCGGCCGGTGGCGTTCATGCGGGTGCGCACGGACTCCAACTCCTCGCCGAACTCCTCCAGCATCTCGTAGGGAACCTTCAGGTCGTTGTCGCTCACCTCGAAAACACCCCCTCGGCCCACTCGGGGCCGCGATCGTCGAACGGAAAGGACCAACGGACGGAGGATCGGACGGGACGGGCGCCGCGGTGTGCCGCCGAGGAGGGCCGGCGGGCCCGACGCCCCACCACTCAGACGAACCGGAAGGTCGAGGCCACCGCGTCGAACACGTCCAGGAACGAGTCGGCCAACTCCACCGTGTGACTGCTCCCCGCGACCAGCGCCACCCGGTTCGCACTGCCCGGCACGGGAATGAAGGTCTGCGAGAGCACCACCCGCATCGGACGCGGATCCTGACGGAACCTGATGTCCTCCACGCCCTCGGTGCGCGCCACGGTTCCCACCCCGGGGATCTCCACGGTGGACACCCGGCGCCACGGGTCCCCCTCGCGGCGGGGGGTGATCTCCTTCAACTGCGCCGCGATCGCCCGCGGATCGGTGGACAACGCGGTTCCGCCGGAGGTGCGCGCGTCCAGCAGGGAGACCGTCATCGAGGCCGTCACCGGAACCTCGCCGCCGAAGGTGTCCGCCATGCAGCCGATCCAGGCCGCCCCCGAGTCCCTGGCCTCCTTCGCCTGACGGCGCAGGAACGAGGCGATCGTCTCGGCGTGCTCGGCCAGTTGGGGACTGGCCCGCACCCGCTCACGGACCAGGCGGCGGATCCCCTCCTCCCGGGTCTCCGGGCGGATGTCGAACTCCCACCAGGTCTCCGGCACCTTGATGTGGAACCCCTCGCGCTCCACCGCGACGGTGTCCACCCACTTGCCACCCGAGTCGCCGACCATGGCTCCCCTCCCCGCGGGCGCCCCCGCACCGAACCCTCCACGGGGGATCCGACGGCTTGCCGCCGGAACGGTTGTACGCACCCCGTTTCCACCTCGTCACCGTACCCGGGGGTGACCAACAGGCCAACGGCCGGTCCCGTTCCGATACCGACCTTCGGTCATCCGCTGCCCAATTCGTGCGGGATGTGGCACAGTCAGTTGCGGTGGGTTCACTGGGTGGTTCGGGGGAGGGACGTCATGACACACGACTCGTCCCCGTCGCCCGGGAGCCCCGCGTACGAGGACCGCGGCCACCCCGGCCGCCACGACCGGGGCACCGCCCCCCGGATGGCGCCACCGGCCGACCACCCTCCCACCCACGGGAGGGAACCGTCGGTACGGGGCAGGGAATCGGCAGCCGCGCAGGGGGCGGCTGGAAGAGAGGTTCACCATGACCAGAGTGCTGTTGGAGTGGAGGCATCGCGTCGCCGGACGTCTGGGATCAGCCTCCCCGGACCGCGGCGCGGGCTTCGTCGAGTACGCCGGCCTGCTCCTCCTCATAGCCGCGGTCGTGGTCACAGTTTTCGGCCTGGGACTGGACAATCAAATCGCCACGGCTGTGCAGCGTGCGGTCAGTTCCGTCCTCAATCTTTGACAAGGGAGATATCCGGAAGTCGCTGCCCACGCGACCGTGGTGCGGCGTTTCCACTGTATATCTGGCTGATCAGTACCGGCCTCTTCGCCATGTTGGCTTTCTTCGTTTTCGCTCAGGCAGCTGCTCTGCGCGGAACGGGTCAGTCGGCTGCTGACGCCGCTGCTCTGGCTGCCGTACGCGAAGCGCGGGACAGTATCTATGAAGATTTTCTCACCTCCGTTGGAGGTGAGGGAGGCGACTTGGCCGAGATAATTGCCGGCGGCCCCTTGGAGGTGGGGTCTGCGTGTGGTGAGGCCCAACGGCTGGCCTCCATGAATAATGCCACCCTGGTCCACTGTTCTCCGCTTTCCGATCGCCTCGGCTATTCAGTGACCATTGAAACAAATGACTCGGTCGCTCAGACGGTCATTCCGGGCACGGGAAACCAGACGGCTCGTGCCGAAGCCACGGCGGTCATGGAGCCCCTCTGTGATGTACAGGAAGGGGAAGCCGAAGATGACTTTCCCGAGCTCTCTTGCGAGAGCGACACCTGGAAAATCGATCCCGACAGTGAGATCTCGGGCTTCGAGCCCCGAGATCTCTTTGGGATTCGCTTGGAAGACTGACGATGCGTGCCTTTTTGTAAAGGGATCGGTACGATGAATCTCCGTGACAGCAAGACGCGCCTCATCCTGGCGGCGATAGTTCTGGGATTGGCTTTGATAGTCATTGTGGCCAGTTGCAGTAGAGGTGATGGGGAATCAGATCCCGGCGCGGGGGCGGAGCAATCGGATGACTCGAACTCCCCTGGTGATTCGAATGGGGAAACGGAGGAAGCAGAGGAAGGCGGCCAAGAGGTATCTTTCTTGGCCAGCGTGACGGGAGAAGGCGGCATCACGCTGAACTTCACTCGTGCCGAGCGTGAGGAAGGCGGATTCCTGACAGTGGAAGGAACGATGCATAATGCCACCTCTGAGGTATGGGTGGACCTCGCCTGGAGAGGTGCGGAGAGAGAACTCGCGGTAAACGGATTTTCCATGGCCGGTGCGACTCTGACGGCGAAATCCGAAGGAAAGCGCTACCTTGTTCTTCGTGACACCACTGGGCGTTGCTTGTGCACCGGTTTTGGTGGAGCTGTCAACCCCGGGGAAACGGTGGAGTGGTTCGCCCAGTTCCCGGCTCCCGATCCGGCTACCACCGAGGTTGATTTCCAGATCGGACGTATGCCGACCGTCACCATCGAGATTGGCTAGGAGCCACGTCATGCGAGACATGCGCGCAGCAGCTCCGGGACGGGTGGTTGCCGTGGCGGCAGCCACGGCCGTCGCCCTCGGGATCGGAGCCCCCGCTTTCGCGGACGAGAACGGGGAGTACGAGCAACCTCCCGGCTACGAGGCCCCCGCCCCGCCGCAGATCGACGCCAACGCACCGGGCCTGATGCTGGGGGACGGGGCCACCCTCGCCGAGCCCCGGGTGCTGGACATCAAATTCGTGATCGAGGACACGGGTACACCGCCGGCGGCCACTCCCGAGCCGGAGAACCCGAATCCTCCGGTCGGGGACGACGAGGGCTCCGAGGATGAAGAGCCTCCGGTGGAGGAGGAGAACTCTCCACCCGATGAGGGAACGGCCGTCGACAGTGCGGGTGAGACGCGAGAGGAACGCACCGGCAACCAGCGCAAGTTCACTCTCCAAACCGACGTGATCTTCGGCAAGGACAGTGACGTGGTGAGTGACGAGGCCAGGGAAGCTCTCGCTGTGGTGGCCGAGGCGATCGCCGAGCACTCGCCCGCCGAGGTGAACGTCTTCGGCTTCACGGACAACCTGGGCTCATACGAGCACGGCGTGACACTCTCGAACAATCGTGCCCGCAACACCCAGCAGGTTCTCGTGGAACTGCTGGACGATCCGTCCGGCATCAACTTCAACGTTCGCGGCTACAGCGAGGACTACCCCCTCTACGACAACGGCACGGAGGAAGGACGGCAGAAGAACCGCCGGGTGGAGATCTCCTGGCCCAGCTCCTGACCCTGTCGGCCCGTCCCCTGCCGCTCATTCCCAGCGGGTGGCCAGCGTTCGGTAGGTCCGCAGCTCCTGGTTGTGGGGATCGCCCGTCACCTTGTCGAACCACAGGAGCGCGGTCGAACCGTCCCGCAGGACGAAGCAGATGCCCATGTTCTCGTGCAGGGTTTCGTCGCGGACGATGTCCGCCACCGGCACGGGGTTGGGGAGCGTCGGCTCCCGGGCGGCCTCCCGGCACTCCTCCTCCGAGATCCTCGGATCGGTGACGCGTCCCGCCTCCACCTCCGGCGCGATGTGGAAGCCGTCGTCCTCCACGCCGGGTTCGGGGCATGCCTGATAGACGATCTCGGGATCCGCCCCCACGTGTTGGTGGGAGCCGTATCCGATACCGGTGGTGGCCGTGAGGGTTTCCAACTCCACCATGGTGATGCCCGCTCCGTAACAGGTTCCCAGTGCCACGGTGGCGTTCTCGGTGTAGCGCGGGGCGTGGATGGTGAGCGGAACGACTTCACCCGAAACCGCCTCCTCCCCGCTTCCGGACCCCTCGTCCCCGCCCGGGCCGGCCGTGGGGTCGATCCCCGACGCCTGTCCGTCATCGGCCTGTTCGGCGGCCGGGTTCCCGGGCGTATCCGATGGGGCGGATGCGTCGGTGCCGTCTCCGGTGTCGTTGCCGGTCAGGTGGGCGGTGAGGAGGGTGCCGCCGATGGCGGCGACCGCCACGGCGAGGGCGGTCGCCAGGACGAGGGGGCCACGTCGGCGACGCGGTTCGCCGGGGGCCGGCGCCCCCGGCGCGGTGAGGGGTGCGGTGGGTCCGGGGAACGGGCCCGGTGGGCCGGCCACTGGCATCGG
>NZ_VKHS01000346.1 GCF_014141525.1 Streptomyces calidiresistens | reverse complement strand
GGGCGGCGGTGTCCTGGTACAGCGGTGCGGTCCGGGTGGGTCCGTAGAGCGTCCACCGTTTGGCGCCCTGGAGCTGGACCACGATGACATCGTGGTCGTCCCAGTGGACACCGAAGCCCTCCCTCCCGGTCCAGGAGGCGTAGAGGTTGACCTGCACATGAGTGCGCAGCCAGCCCTCCAGGTGCTCGGCCAACTCCCCGACGGGCCGGTGGAGCTCGTCCACGGCGTCGAGGACCAGGGAAGCCCCTTCCGTGAGGCGGGCGTGGAGCTCGGCGGGGTGGATCTGGTGCCAGACGGTGTGGCGTCGGGTGACCCGGGCGATGGCGTACCGGTGCTGGGGCAGCATCTCGCCATCGGCGGACAGCCGCAGTCGGGGTGGCTCCAGCCGGTGAGTGGCGATCAGGTCGTTGATGGTGTCGAAGGTGATCAGCTCGGCGGCCCCGGGAAGGGCGCCGGGAACGTGGCGGTAGGTGCGGTGCAGCACCTGGGGGAGGAAGTCCTCCCCCAGGTGCTCCGCGAGCGACGGGGTCGTCATCGCAGGGTGGCTCCGGTCAGTCGTTGCCGTCGGTGCGACCGGTGCCGCCGCCGTCGGACATCGCGGTGTCCCGGCCCCGGGCGGCGGTGATCCGCCGGCGGGCACGGACCAAGCCGTCGGTGTGCCGGTTGCCGGTCTCCGGACCGGCGGTGGGCGCCGCGTCGGTGGTGTTCCGCATGGTCTCCTCCTGGTGTGCGCTGGGTGTCGGTGGTCCGTTCGGACACGTCGGCCGCCGGGGGTTCCGCCACTTCGCCGGCGCCGGCGCCGGCGCATCCCGGACCGAGATCGAGTCAACAGGCAGACACCCACCGTGAGGAGCTGCCAGGCTGTAGGCCGGCTGTCGGCCCGTGTATGCCGGCGGGCCGCTCAACCGTCGGAGAGGGGGGCACCTGTATGCCGAGGGGTGATCTCGCCATCGGCGCACTGATCCGGGAGGCACGTGTTCGGCGGGGATGGAGCCAGGCCACATTGGCCCGGCAGCTCGGAGTCGCCGAAGGACGCGGGCCGAGCGGCCTGGACCGCGGATCGGTGTACCGATGGGAACGCGGGCGGCGCGTGCCGGACTACTGGCTGCCGTGGATCCTCCGGGTCCTGGATCTGGAGAAGGCGGCGGCCGTGCCCGTTGCCCCAACAGCCGGTGGCACCGGTGGCACCGGCGATACCGTGGCCTCGATCGTCGAGTTGGCAAGGAGTGACGTGGACCGACGGGCTTTCGTGCAGGCTTCCAGCGCCTACGCGCTCGCCGCGCTGGCACTGCCCGACCTGGACGCCATCATCCGTCGAGTCGACGACCGGTCCGGTCCGGTCGGCGTCGGCCGCGGCGAAGTCGCGGCGATCCGCAACATGACCAAGGCGCTGGGGGACGCCGCCGCCGAACTCGGCGGTGGTCACGTCCGCCATCTGGCCGTGCGGTACCTCGGCGAGGATGTCGCCGGCTGGCTGGAGGGGACCTACACCGCGTCGACGGGGCGGGAACTGTTCACCGCGGCGGCCGAGCTGGCCCATCTGGTCGGATGGATGGCCGGAGACGAGGGGCACCAGGGGTTGGCGCAGCGGTACTACGCGCACTCCTACCGCCTGGCCGCCGAGGCCGGGCATGCCGAGGTCGCCGCCACCGCGCTGCGGGGCATGGCCGTCCAGGCCATCGACCTCGGCCACCGTGCCGCAGCGGTGCGGCTGTCCGAGGCGTGTGTGGAACAGGCCAGGACACTCGACGATCCCCGCGCCACCGCCTACTACCAGGCCACCCTGGCCAACGCCGCCGCGCTGGACGGAGACCGCACCACGGCCACCAGCGCACTGACCGCTTCCGCCACCGCCATCGAACGCTCACCCGCGACCGCGGGAACCTCGTGGGCCGCCCACTACAGCCCCGGCCGCTGGGCCCACGAATCCGGGATGATCCTGGCCCGACTCGGCGACCCGGAGGCCGCCGAGGAACACCTCCACCTCGCCCTCGACATCCATGGCCTGGACCGCCGCCGCACCCGCGCCATCGTCTTGGCCGACCTCGGCGCCCTGCACCTGCGCCAGGGCAACACCGATGCCGCCCTGGCGGCCTGGGAGAAATTCCTGGACTGCGCCGACGGCCTCCGATCCGTGAAGGTGACCGACGCCCTCACCGACATGCGCGCCCGCCTCACCCGTCTGCGCGGACTGCCCGCGGCTGAGGAACTGAACGAACGCGCTGCGGACATCCGCTGAGCCCTCCCGTGGCCTCGCGGCACCACCGAAGCTGTTCCCGTGGGAACAAAAACTCGGGTCTGAGCGTCTGGAACGGGCCGAAACGTGCTCGAACGTAGATCGAACATGCAGGTCACTGCATCGCCGCAGGTCAGGAAGTTGTCCGGTTCTGGTTCGAATCCGGCTCCGGGCACTCCCCGCGCACCTCTCATTCGACCCTCGGCGACGGTCCGTCGCACGAGGAGCGCCGGGAAGCCCGGGCGGGGACGGGAACGCCCCGACGCACACCGGCGCGCGCCGCCCCGACGGTGACCGACCACCCCGGCGCCCGCTGCCCCGACCCCGGCTGCGGTGTGCCCCGGAACATCGGAACACCCGGGGGATGAACGGGGACGGGCATCGACCGACCCCGGCGCCCGGTGGCCTCCCCGTGACCCGCGTCCCGGGGCCCGCCCCACCGGAGAGCCCCCGATCGCCCGTCCCCCGGCGGGGAGGTGCCCGTTCGGTGGGCGAAGCGGGGCCGGACCGTCACGGGAACCCGGCGTCACCGAGGGGGAGGAACCGGGCGGACCGGACCGGGCCTCCGAACCGCTCGTCAGGCGGCGGTGACCAGCTCCGGCCGCCCGGCGGCCGCCCACAGCGTGAGCAGCCGCGCGTACTCCCGGGTGCGCTCCACACCCGCCGGCTGTTCCATCAACAGGCGGATACGGGCGTTCACTTCGTCGCGGTGGGGGAGAGGGGTCGGCAGCGGGGACAGTTCGACGATCACGGTTCCACCGTACGCTCCGCCACCGACAGCCGACACGGAATAACGTCCCGATCCCGTCCGGTCGAGTGGCCCGACGACGATGCCGCACCCGGACGGGGGAACGGCCCGGCGGAGGGCGGCGGCCCCACCGGACCGTTCCCCGGGGCGTCTCTCACACGTGCGCCGCGCGCCACGCGCGGGCGCGCTCGTCCAACTCCTCGGCAACCCGCGCACCCCGACCGCGCAGCGGCGCGAGGGCGCGCCGCATCCCGTCCACGGCGTCCACCGCGCGGGCCGAACGCACCCCGTCCAACAGCTCCAGCGCGCGCCCCCAGGTCCCGCACGCCTGCTCCAGATGTCCCATCGCGGCCTGCTCGCCGCCCTGCGCGGCGAGGGTCAGGGCGGTGATCCGCTGGTACTCCGGTCCGGGGCGCGAGCGTGCGGCGGCGGCGTAGTGGCGCTCGGCGGCCACGTGGTCCCCCATCCCGCGCACGGTCTTGGCGGCGTGACTGGACACGCACGCCCGGGCGCTCCCCCACAGCGCCGCCCAGTGCGGCAGTTCGGCCTCATCCCCGCGCAGCACCAGATCCTGCGCGACCCGCAACCGACGGGCCGCCTCGGCCGATCGACCCGCGTTCGCCAGGGCCCTGGCCAGGGTGACCACGAACAGTGCCTCGGTCGCCGGCCCGACCCGCCCCCGGACCCGGGACAGCGCCGCCTCCGCCAGGTCGAGGGTGTGCTCCGGCCGTCGGACGTCCATGCCGTTGTGGGCGAGGATGCGCAGCACGAAGGCCTGGTGCGCCTCGTCGCCCGCCTCCCTGGTCAGTTCGTACGCCTGGAGTTGGTAGCGCTGGGCCAGTCCGTGTTCCCCGGCGTCGTAGGCCTTCCAGCCGCACAGGTAGGCGACCTCGGCGGCGGCCCCGAGCATGGCCGCGCGGTCGGCCTCCCGGGCGAAGGAGGCGCGGCACAACCGGGCCACGTCGGTGGTCAGGTACTGCACCACCGCCGTGCGGCCGTGCTGCCCGCCGTGTCGTTCGTCGATCCGGGTGAACAGCCGTGTCATCTCCCGGACCGCCTCGATCTCGGAGCGACCGGCGTGGAAATCCCCGGAATCCCCCCGGCGCTGACCGGGGATGGCCTGCTCGACCCCGAGGGGGAGACCGGCCGCCGCGACGCTGTAGGCCGCGTTGGTGAGCAAACGCCTGCGATGGATGTCGGCCTCCCCGATGAGTCGTAGCACTTCCACGGGATCGGCTCCCGGGCACATGCCGAGCGATACCCGGGATCGATCCTCGCCTCCCGGCTCCTCGAAACCGAGTTCGGAGGGTGACACCTCTCGTCCGAGTGCGCGGGAGACGGCCTCGGTGACATACAGGGTCGTGCGGGGGTGCGGCTCCGCACCACCCACCCAGTGCGCCACGGCACTCTTGTTGGTCCGCAGTTCCTCACCCGCCGTCCTGGCCACGGCCCGCACCTCGGACGCCAGGCGGGCATAGGTCAGTCCCGCCTCCCGAAGGGCGTCCACCAGCGCTTCGTTGCGGGCGCGCGGTCGAGCCACCTGTCCTCCCACTCCGGTGAGGAGCCGTAAACCCCGTTGAACGCGTTGGGAGCTCACGGATCATTGATGGCACAGCGTAGCGTCGTGTGTACTCAAGGTGTCACGGGGTGTGGGGCGACCGAAGGGGGTTCACTGATGAGGACCTGTCCGGGTTTCGAGGGGGAAGCCCGCAACGGACGGCGGGACGGAAACGGATCGGAAGTCGGGGGAGGCCGCGGAAACGCGGAGGACGGCGGGGGGACGAACAGCGGTGCCGGCGAGGGAAGCGGGAGAAGCGGAGGAAGCGGGGGACGCGGGGAAAGAGGAGAGGCCGGGAAGCCGGGTCCGCCGCCGGGAACCCGACGGCGGCCGTCGTTCCTGCCCCTCCTCTCCGAACCCGTACGGGGCCTGCGCCGCTGCGCCTGGTGCGGCGAACTGGTGCAGCCCGGGTACGAGGCGGGGCGGGACGGCTCGGGGGAGCCGCTGTACAGCTGTGGCAGGACGCCCTGCGGGCCGGAGGCGTCCCCGGGAGTGACCTCACCGTCGAATCCGCGTCCCGGACCTCGGGCCGACGCCGGGGACCGGGAGACCGGAGGACCGGCCCACCGTTCCCGGCGGGGGTACTCGATCGAGCCGGACGAGGGGCCCGACGCCGAACCGCTGCTCTTCTCCGCCCGGTGCGCGGTGTGCGGCGCGTCCGGGCCGGCGGGCCCCGAGGGCGGGACGGCCTCACGGTGGATGCTCACCCACCTGCGCTCCCACCCGGGCCACCTGTCGTTCCGGGAGGTCATCACCCGTTCCTATCGGGCGGTGCCCGGCGAGTAGGGGCCGCCGCCCGACCTTCCGGGGGTGTGCCGGATCGGGCCCGGACCTTGTTGTCGGCAGAGTCGTCGACAGAGTCGTCGACAGAGGTGTCGGCAGACCGGTGGACACGGGTGGAGGGAGCACCGGGGGAGGCTTGCCGCCGAACCCGGCGTACCGGTCACCGGTGGTCGGTTCACCGGGAGACGGTTTTCCGTCGGTCGGTATTCCTGCGGCTCTTTTCAAGTACGGGAGGGAGAGAACCCACCCTGTCTCTTATAC
>NZ_VKHS01000345.1 GCF_014141525.1 Streptomyces calidiresistens | reverse complement strand
CGGGGACACCCCCGCGTCACCGCCGGGGGACGGGGGCGGCGGGGTCTCCCTGACCGTCCTGGCCGCCGCCTCGCTGACGGACGTGATGCCCGCGATCGGCGCGCTGTACGAGGAGACGCGTCCGGGTTCCCCCGTCGCCTTCTCCTTCGCCGGATCGCAGGAGTTGGCCGCGCAGGTGCGGCAGGGGGCGCCCGCCGACGTGATCGCCACCGCCGACACCCCCACCGTGGAGGGCCTGGCGGAGGAGACGGGGGAGCCCGTGGTCTTCGCCCGCAACCGCCCGGTGATCGTCACCGCCCCCGGCAACCCGCTGAACATCACCTCCCCGACCGACCTCGCGGATCCGGACCTGACGGTGGTGCTGGCCGCCCCCGAGGTGCCGGCCGGGCGGTACGCCCGACAGGTGCTGGACGCGGCGGGGGCGGAGGTCCGCCCCGCCTCCCTGGAGCCGAACGTGCGGGCGGTGCTGAGCCGGGTGGAGACCGGCGAGGCCGACGCCGGGATCGTCTACGCCACCGACGCCGCCGCCTCCGACCGGGTGGAGGTCGTGGAACTCCCCGGGGAGGTGAACGTGGCCACCTCCTACCCCGCCGCCGTCCTCACCGGCTCGGCGCACCCGGCGGAGGCCGGGGCGTTCGTGGAGTTCCTGACCGGCCCGGAGGCCCGGCGGATCCTGGTGGACGCCGGTTTCGAGGTGCCGTGACCACCGCCCCCACCCGTCGCCGGAACGGGTCCACCGCGGCGGTTCCCGGCGTGGGCCGGCCACCGGTGGCGCTCCTGGTGCCGGCCCTGCTGGCGGTGGCGCTGCTGGCCCTGCCGCTGGTCGGCGTGCTCGCGCGCACCCCCTGGTCGGAGCTGGGCTCGCACCTGGGCAGCCCCGCCGCGCTGGAGGCGCTCCGGCTGTCCCTGGTGGTCTCCGGCTGGTCGCTGCTGCTGTCCCTGGTGCTGGGCGTGCCGCTGGCCTGGATGCTGGCCCGGGTGCCGTTCCGGGGGCGGGCGGTGGTGCGGTCCCTGGTGCTGCTGCCGATGGTGCTGCCGCCGACCGTGGGCGGGGTCGCGCTGCTGACCGTCTTCGGCCGGCGCGGCCTGCTGGGGCCGTGGCTGAAGGGCTGGTTCGGGCTCACCCTGCCCTTCCACACCTCCGGTGCGGTGCTGGCCGCGACGTTCGTCTCGATGCCCTTCCTGGTGATCAGTCTGGAGGGGGCCCTGGCCGGGCTGCGCCCCGGCTACGAGGAGACGGCGGCCTCGCTGGGCGCCTCCCCCGCCCGGGTCTTCGTGACGGTGACGCTGCCGCTGGTGGCGCCGGGCCTGGCCGCCGGCGCGGCGCTGACCTGGGCCCGGGCCCTGGGCGAGTTCGGGGCCACGATCACCTTCGCGGGGAACCTGCCGGGCACCACCCAGACCCTGCCGCTGCGGGTCTACCTGCTGCTCCAGGAGGAACCGGAGGCGGCGGTGTCGGTGTCGCTGCTCCTGCTGGTGGTGGCGATGGCGGTGCTGGTGGCGCTGCGCGGGCGGTGGACCGGGCCGGTGGGCCACGGGGCGCTGCGGTCGGCGGAGCGGGAACCGGACCCGGCCGGGGACGGCGGGACCGATGACGAGGGGAGCCGCGCGGCGGGGGCCGCCGTGCCGACGCCGGTGGACGGCACGGGCGCGGGGGCCGACACCCCGCCCGCCGGGACGGCCGCGACCGGGCCGTTGCGCGCCCGGGTGCGGGGCCTGGTGGAGGCGGAGCTGATCGCCGAACCCGGCACCACCATCGCCGTCGTCGGCCCGAACGGCGCCGGCAAGACCACCCTGCTGCGGGCCCTGCTGGGCATCTCCCCCCTGGCCCGGGCCTCGGTGCGGTTCGGCGACCGGGACGTCACCGACGAGCCCGCGCACCGTCGCCGGGTGGCCTGGGTGCCGCAGGACGGCGCGTTGTTCCCGCACCTGTCGGCGCTGGCGAACGCCGCCTACGGCCCCCGGGCCCGGGGAGTCGGGCGGAGGCGGGCCCGGGAGACGGCCCGCCGCCGGCTGACCGCGTTGGGCGTCGCCCACCTGGCCGACCGCCGGCCCGCGCAGCTCTCCGGGGGCCAGGCCCAACGCGTCGCGCTGGCCCGCGCCCTGGCCGGACGGCCCGACCTGCTGCTGCTCGACGAGCCGTTGGCGGCCCTGGACCAGAGCGCGCGGGCCGTGGTGCGGCAGGCGCTGCGCACGCACCTGGCGGGTTTCGACGGGGTGTGCCTGATCGTCACGCACGACCCGGTGGAGGCGGTGGCCCTGGCCGACCGGGTGCTGGTGCTGGAGGACGGGCGGGCCGTGCAGGACGCCCCGCCGGCCGAGGTGGTCCGGCATCCGGCCTCCCCGTGGGTGGCCCGGATGCTCGGACTCAACGCCTGGCCGGGCCGGACCACGGAGGAGGGGCTGGAGGCGGCCCGGGGCGTCCGGCTGGTGGCCGCCGAGCCGTTGCCCGCGGATCGACCGGCGCTGGCGGTGTTCGCCCCGGAGACGGTGGCGCTGTACCCACCGGCTCCGGGACCGCCCCCGCACGGCAGTCCGCGCAACACCTGGCCGGCGACCGTGCGGGAGGTGGCCACGGCGGGGGGACGGGTGCGGGTCACGGTGCTCCCCGACCCGCCCGGCGACGCCGGAACCGCGGAGGGACGGGCGGAGGGGCCACCGCCGGAGGTGGTCGCGGAGATCACCCCCGCGGCGGCGGCCGAGCTGCGGCCCGTGGAGGGCGGTCGGGTGGTGGTCGTCGTCAAGGCGACCGAGGTCCGGGTGGTGCCCCTGTGAGCCCGGGCGGGCCACCGGCCCCGGACCCGCGCGGGGCGCCGTCCGCCTCCCCGCGCGGGCGGGGGTGCGGACGGCGCCCCGTCGGTCGGCGTTCGGTCGGCGCGCCGGACCCCGGCCGCCTCAGCCCTCGGTCGGCTCCAGCCGGATGGCGATGGAGTTGATGCAGTACCGCTGGTCGGTCGGGGTGTCGTAGCCCTCGCCCTCGAAGACGTGCCCCAGGTGTCCGCCGCAGGTCGCGCACCGCACCTCGGTCCGGGGGCGGCCCGGCAGCGAGTTGTCCGGCAGCAGCTCGACGGCGTCGGAGTCGGCCGGGTCGTAGAAGGACGGCCAGCCGCAGTGGCTCTCGAACTTGGTGCCCGAGCGGAAGAGTTCGGTGCCGCAACCCCGGCAGGTGTAGACGCCGACGGTCTTCGTCTCGTTGTACTCGCCGGTGAACGGCCGCTCGGTCCCCGACTCGCGGAGCACGTGGTACTCCTCCGGGGTGAGCTCCGCGCGCCATTCCTCGTCGGACTTCTCGACCTTGTATCCCATGGTGGGGGTGCTCCTCGGACTCGGTTCAGTGCGTGCGCGACAGTCGGGCCAGGATCTCCGGCCCGAGGTCGGTGACGTCGCCCGCCCCCATGGTGACCACCAGGTCTCCGGGACGGGCCAGGTCGGCGACGGTCGCCGGGATGTCGGCGGCGTCGGCGTGACGGACGTCGGCGCCGGCCGACGCGGCGGACGCGACGACCAGTTCGGAGGTGATGCCCGGCAGCGGGTCCTCCCGCGCCGGGTAGATGTCCAGCACCAGCGAGCGGTCGGCCAGGGCGAGCGCCTCGCCCATCTCCGTCCCCAACTCGCGGGTGCGGCTGAACAGGTGCGGCTGGTAGACCACCACGACCCGGCCGCCCTCGGCGGCCTCGCGCAGCGCCCGCAGGTCGGCGGTCATCTCGGTGGGGTGGTGGGCGTAGGAGTCGATGACCCGCACGCCCGCCTCCTCGCCGCGGGTCTGCAACCGGCGGGCCACCCCGGTGTAGGAGCCCAGGGCCCCGGCCAGCTCGGCGGCCGGCAGGCCGGCGGCGACCCCGGCGGCGAGCGCCGCGACGGCGTTGTGGGCGTAGTGCCGGCCGGGCACGTTCACCGCGAAGGACAGCTCCGCGCCGTCCAGCAGGACGGTCACCTCGCTCGCCAGGCCCTTGGGCAGCACCCGCAGCACCCGCACGTCCGCGTCCGCCGCCTCGCCGCAGGTCACCAACCGGGGGGCGGTGTCACGGGCGCGCAGCCGGGCGGTCAGCTCCCGGGCGCCGGGCTCGTCGGCGTTCACCACCAGGGTGCCGCCGGGGCGGATCCGGTCGGCGAAGGCGAGGAAGGAGTCGTAGATCTCCTCGATGGAGGCGTAGTTGGCGTGGTGGTCCAGCTCCGCGTTGAGGATGATCGCCACGTCGGGGGCGTAGTGCAGGAAGCTGCGGTCGCTCTCGTCGGCCTCGGCCACGAACCACTCCCCGCCGCCGCTCTCGGCGTTGGTGCCGGGACCGGCGAGGTCGCCGCCGATGGCGTAGCCGGGCTCCAGGCCCATCGTGCGCAGCGCGACGGCCAGCATGGAGGTGGTGGTGGTCTTGCCGTGGGTCCCGGCGACGGCCAGGGCCCGGCGGCCCTCCATCACCCGGGCCAGCGCCTCGGCACGGTGCAGCACCGGCACCCCGCGCTCCCGGGCGGCGGCCAGCTCGGGGTTCTCCTCCCGGATGGCGCTGGAGACCACGACGCAGTCGGCGTCCTCGGCCAGGTGCCCGGCCGCGTGGCCGATGTGCACGGTCGCGCCCAGGTCGCGCAGGGCCGCCGCCGTGCCGGACTCGCGGGCGTCGCTGCCGGCGACGCGCACGCCGCGCTGGGCCAGGATCTTCGCGATGCCCGACATCCCCGCGCCTCCGATGCCGATGAAGTGCGGGCGTGCCATCCCGGCCGGACCTGCTGTCATGCGTGCGTCTCCCTCGTCGTGCGTGCCCCTCGATTGTCGCACCGCGCGGGGGCGCGGAACGGCAACGGGGCCGGCCGACGGGGAGTCGCACGGGGCTCCGCGGAGGCGTGCGGGGGTTCGGCCGGGCGGCCCCCGGCCCGGGTCAGTCGCCGTGCGCGAAGAGCTTGAGGACCGGGACGCCCACCCGGCGTCGGGCCCGCGAGGCCCAGTCCCGGCGGAAGAACTCCTCGACGTAGTGCGGCTCGGTCAACACCACCACCTCGTCCGCGCCGGTCTCCTTCACCACCGCCGTCAGCGCGTCGAGCGGGTGGTCCTCGACCACCCGACCGACCGCCTGCGCCCCGGCCGCCCGCAGCGCGTCCAGCGAGCGCAACAGACCGCGCTCGGCCGGCGGACGGGCGTCCTCGCCCTCGGGTTCGTCGCCCTCCCGGGCGGCCTCGCCGAACTCCCCGAGTGCCACGTCGTCCACGGCCCGCAGCAGTCGGTCGCGGTCGCCGCGCGGCCGCATGAGCACGACGATCGACTGCGGTTCCTCGCCGTGCAGGGTGGTGACGAGGTCCACGTCCGCGGTCACCAGCGGCTTCTCGATCATGAGGACGGTCGTGATCACGTCTCGACACCCTTCCGCAGGCGGGCCCGGGGCGGTCCCGCCCCGGACACCGGTATCCGGACCCGGGCCCCCGGCCGGCGCCGGGGCGGCGGATCGGTGGCCCGGGTGACTCATGGGGACAGTGTTCCCCGCCGGAGGGGCGGGAATCGGGCATTCCGGGGTGGACGCCCCGCCGGCCGCCCCGCCGGCCGGGCCCCGCCCACCGGGAACCGGGGAACACCGCGGGCGAGGGACGGGGGAAGGCCGGCG
>NZ_VKHS01000344.1 GCF_014141525.1 Streptomyces calidiresistens | reverse complement strand
GCCTCGTGCTGGCCTCCCGCTCCCCCGCCCGGTTGTCCCTGCTGCGCCGGGCCGGCCTCGACCCCGAGGTGATCGTCAGCGGGGTGGACGAGGAGGCCGTGGAGGCCGCGACGCCGGAGGAGTTGGCCCTGGTGTTGGCCGAGGCCAAGGCGGCGGCGGTGGCCGACCGTCCGGAGGCCGCCGACGCGTTGGTGGTCGGTTGTGACTCGGTGCTGGAGTTCGACGGCGCGGCGTGGGGCAAGCCCGCCGACGCGACCGCCGCCACCGCCCGCTGGAAGGCGATGCGGGGCCGCTCGGGGGTGCTGCGCACGGGCCACTGCCTCATCGACACCGCCTCGGGCGAGCGGGTCTCGGCCGTCGGCTCGACCGTGGTGCGCTTCGGGGAGCCGGACGACGCGGAGATCGCCGCCTACGTGGCGGCCGGCGAACCCCTGCACGTGGCCGGGGCGTTCACCCTGGACGGTCTCGGCGCGGCGTTCGTCGAGGGAATCGAGGGGGACCCGGGGAACGTCATCGGGCTGTCCATGCCGCTGCTGCGCCGCCTGCTGGGGGAGTTGGGGGTCGGTGTGACCTCCCTGTGGACTCCCTGATCCGGAGAGAGCCGAAGGACCCGCGCGAAGCGGCCGGGGCCGGCCGCGGAACCGGATGCGCGCCGGCCGGGCCCCGGAGCGCCCGGGGGCCGAAGGGCGTCGCGGCGTGACGATCGGATGAACGTCCCCTCCCGGGTGCGGGAGCCGCACCCGGGAGGGGAAAAATAATCCCCCGCCGATTTGTGGCCTTCCCACAACGCCGGCAGGGGTTCACGCCCCGGCCCACCGGGAGAGATCCGCCACAAGCGGCGCTCGATTCCCTCACGAGGAGGACGCCGGCGGGCCTCTTATCGTGGTGGGATGGGTTTCCCGGTCCGTGCACCGGGGGGTGTTCACCATCCGTGTGGGCAAGGTCACCTTCGTGGGCGCCTCGGCGCCGGGTGTGGCCGGTACCTAAACTCGGCTTGTTCCAAGGAGGGAGCCATCGTGCGCAAGGTGCTCATCGCCAACCGTGGCGAAATCGCCGTTCGGGTCGCCCGTGCGTGCCGGGACGCCGGCATCGCGAGTGTCGCCGTGTACGCCGAGCCCGACCGGGACGCGCTGCACGTGCGCGTCGCGGACGAGGCGTTCGCCCTGGGCGGTGACACCCCGGCGGCCAGCTATCTGGACCAGGCCAAGGTACTGCGGGCGGCGGCGGACGCCGGCGCGGACGCCGTCCACCCCGGCTACGGCTTCCTGTCGGAGAACGCCGAGTTCGCCCAAGCGGTGATCGACGCCGGACTGACCTGGATCGGCCCGCCCCCGCAGGCCATCCGGGACCTCGGCGACAAGGTCGCCGCCCGGCACATCGCCCAGCGCGCCGGTGCGCCCCTGGTCGCCGGCACCCCCGACCCCGTGTCCGGGGCGGAGGAGGTGGTGGCCTTCGCGAAGGAGCACGGGCTGCCCATCGCGATCAAGGCGGCCTTCGGCGGCGGCGGGCGCGGGCTGAAGGTCGCCCGCTCGCTGGAGGAGGTCGGCGAGCTGTACGAGTCGGCGGTGCGCGAGGCGGTGGCCGCCTTCGGCCGCGGCGAGTGCTTCGTGGAGCGCTACCTGGACCGACCCCGGCACGTGGAGACGCAGTGCCTGGCCGACACGCACGGCAACGTGGTGGTCGTCTCCACCCGTGACTGCTCCCTGCAGCGCCGCCACCAGAAGCTGGTCGAGGAGGCCCCCGCGCCGTTCCTGACCGCCGAGCAGAACGCCGAGCTGTACCGCGCCTCCAAGGCCATCCTCAAGGAGGCCGGCTACGTCGGCGCGGGTACCTGCGAGTTCCTGGTGGCCGTCGACGGCACGATCTCCTTCCTGGAGGTCAACACCCGTCTGCAGGTCGAGCATCCGGTCACCGAGGAGGTCACCGGCATCGACCTGGTCCGCGAGCAGCTGCGGATCGCCGACGGCGAGGCCCTGGGCTACGACGACCCCGTCCTGCGCGGCCACTCCATCGAGTTCCGGATCAACGGCGAGGACCCGGGCCGCAACTTCCTGCCGGCGCCGGGCACGGTGAGCGAGTTCGTGGCCCCGACCGGTCCGGGCGTGCGCCTGGACACCGGTGTGGAGGCCGGCTCGGTGATCGGCCCGGCCTGGGACTCCCTGCTGGCCAAGCTGATCATCACCGGTGCCACCCGCGAGCAGGCCCTGCAGCGCGCGGCCCGCGCGCTGGACGAGTTCCGCGTCGAGGGCATGGCCACCGCCCTGCCCTTCCACCGGGCCGTGGTCGCCGACCCCGCCTTCGCCCCCGAGGTCCACGGCTCCGCCGAGCCGTTCACCGTCCACACCCGGTGGATCGAGACCGAGTTCGACAACACCATCGCCCCCTGGACACCCACCGGGGGCGCCGAGGAGGGCGAGGAGAGCGCCCCCCGCGAGACCGTGGTGGTCGAGGTGGGCGGCAAGCGGCTGGAGGTCTCGCTGCCCGCCACGCTCGCCATGCCGCTGGCCCGCGCCGCGGTGGCCGGGGGTGCCAAGCCCACCCGCCGCCGGGCCGGCCGCTCCGCGGCCTCGGCGGTCTCCGGCGACTCCCTGACCTCGCCCATGCAGGGCACCCTGGTCAAGGTCGCGGTCGAGGAGGGCGAACAGGTCGCCGCCGGTGACCTGATCGTGGTCCTGGAGGCGATGAAGATGGAGCAGCCCATCAACGCCCACAAGGCCGGCACCATCACCAACCTCAAGGCCGAGGTCGGCACCTCGCTGTCCTCCGGCGCCACCATCTGCGACATCAAGGACTGATCCGCGGGGCGCCCCGTACACCGGGCGCCCCGTGAGCCCACCGGGCCGGGACCCCACGGGTCCCGGCCCCCGGTGTGTTCACCGCCGGGGTGTGCCGCCCCGGACCGGCTGCCCGGCCGACGCCGGGCCGGATTCAGGCGCCGGGGCGCCGGAGGGCGCCGGCGGCCAGCGAGGGCGCCACGGCGGCCGTGCGGGGCTGGGGAACGGTCAGGCCGTCACCGCCGGCGCCGTGGCGGTCCCCGTGCCGCTCCGGGTGCCGGTCCGGATGCCGGTGCCCGGCGCGGACCTGCGGACGGCCCGCGGCGGCCCCCCGGGCCTGCTCGGTCGGCGCGGCGACCGAGATCCGCACCCCGTGGTCGGCCAGCGCCTCCAACTCGGCCACCGCGCGCCCCTTCTCCGGGGCCACCTGGTCGGTGACCAGGTGGGAGATCAGCTCGGTCGGCACGGTCTGGAACATCGTGTCGGTGCCGAGCTTGCCGTGGTCGGCGAGGACGACGACCTCGGCGGCGGCCTGCACGAGCGCCCGGTCCACGCTGGCGGAGAGCATGTTGGAGGTGGACAGGCCCCGCTCGGCGGTCAGGCCGGACCCCGAGATGAAGGCCCGGGAGACCCGCAGCCCCTGGAGGGACTGCTCGGCGCCACTGCCCACCAGGGCGTAGGAGGAACCGCGCAGGGTCCCACCGGTCATCACCACCTCCACCCGGTTGGCATGGGCGAGGGCCTGCGCGACCAGGAGGGAGTTGGTGACCACGGTCAGGCCGGGGATCCGGGCCAGGCGCCGGGCCAGCTCCTGGGTGGTGACCCCGGCGCCGACCACGATCGCCTCGCCCTCGCCGACCAGCCCCGCCGCGTACTCGGCGATGGCGGTCTTCTCCGGGCTCGCGGCCGGGGAGCGTTGCGGGAAGCCCGCCTCCCGGCCGATGCCCCCGGGCAGCACGGCACCGCCGTGCCTGCGGTCGAGCAGGCCCTCGGCCTCCAGGGCGCGCACGTCCCGGCGGACGGTGACCTCGGAGGTCTGGACGACGCGGGCCAACTCCCGGAGCGACACGGCTCCGTTGGCGCGCACCATTTCAAGAATCATCTGACGACGTTCTGCAGCGAACACAGGACCGACAGTAACGCCAAAGAGCGTGCCTTTTCAGGTGCTTCCGGCAATTTACCGATCCCGGTCCGCACGATCACCGTTTCGTGGTATGGCCCGGGCCCGAACCCGTCGCGGAGCGCGTCCGCGACGGGGGCGACCTGCGTCCTCAGTGGTCCCCGGCCCGGTGACGGGCCTGCAACTGCCGGGCCGCCTCGGCGATCGAACCCGAAAGCGACGGGTACACGGTGAACGCCTTTGCGATCTGATCGACGGTCAGACCGTTGTCCACCGCGACCGAAATCGGATGGATGAGTTCACTCGCACGGGGGGCGACGACCACGCCACCGACGACGATTCCCGTGCCCCGGCGACAGATCAGCTTCACGAAACCGTCGCGGATGCCCTGCATCTTGGCGCGGGCGTTGCGCAGCAGCGGCAGCTTCACCACCCGGGCGTCGATCCGTCCCTCGTCCACGTCCGCCTGGGTGCGACCGACGGTGGCGATCTCCGGATCGGTGAAGATGTTGGCGGAGACCGTCGTGAGGTCCAGCGGCGCCACCGCGTCGCCGAGGAAGTGGTACATCGCGATCCGGCCCTGCATCGCGGCCACCGAGGCGAGCGCGAGGACGCCGGTGCAGTCGCCCGCCGCGTAGACCCCCGGCGCGGTCGTGCGGGAGACCCGGTCGGTGATGATGTGCCCGGAATCCCTCAGCCGGACCCCGGCCTCCTCCAGACCCATGTCCGCGGTGTTCGGGACGGCGCCGACCGCCATCAGGCAGTGGGTGCCGGAGATGGTGCGGCCGTCCGAGAGGGCCACCTCGACCCGCTCCCCGCCCTCGCCGTCGGACACCCGCTTGGCGGCTGCGGCCCGGGACCGGGCCATCACGTTCATCCCCCGGCGGCGGAAGACGTCCTCCAGCACCGCGGCGGCGTCCGGGTCCTCGCCGGGCAGCACCCGGTCACGGGAGGACACGAGGGTGACCCGCGAGCCGAGCGCCTGGTAGGCCCCGGCGAACTCGGCGCCGGTCACCCCGGAGCCGACCACGATCAACTCGGCGGGAAGCTCCTCCATGTCGTAGACCTGCGTCCAGTTGAGGATGCGCTCCCCGTCCGGACGGGCGTCGGACAGCTCCCGGGGGTGACCACCGGTGGCGATGAGGACGGCGTCGGCGACCAGTTCGCGGCTCTCGCCCTCGACGTCGGTGACCGTGACCCGACGCGAACCGTCGGGCGCCTGCTCCGGTCCCAGCCGCCCGCGCCCCCGCAGGACGCGGACCCCGGCGCGGGTGACGGAGGCGGTGATGTCGTGGGACTGCGCCAGCGCCAGCCGCTTGACCCGGCGGTTGACCTTGCCGAGATCGGCGCCGATCATGCGGCGCGGGGCCCCGTCCGCGCCGGGGCCCGCCTCGCGTTCACCGTCGAGCATGATGCCCAGCTCGGCGTGCGAGGAGTCGAAGGTCGTCATGACCTCCGCGGTCGCGATCAGGGTCTTGGAGGGGACGCAGTCGGTGAGGACGGACGCCCCACCGAGGCCGTCCCGATCGACAACGGTCACCTCCGCCCCGAGTTGTGCCGCCACCAGGGCCGCCTCGTACCCGCCGGGTCCACCACCGATGATCACGATCCGAGTCACATGCTCCAGTGTCCCGCACCCTCTCCGCGATCTCCCGTCGGGGGCCACCGGGGGCCCGCCGGGGAGGTCACCCGCCCCGGATGCCCCACTC
>NZ_VKHS01000343.1 GCF_014141525.1 Streptomyces calidiresistens | reverse complement strand
CCCCGGATCAGCCGCGTCCCCCGCCGGTCGGACGCGACCCCGTCCCGCGACCGCCGGCCCGGCGCGGCGGGTGCTCCTCCCTCGGCACCGGCGGGGGTGTCCGCCCGGCGCGCATCTCCCGCAGCCGTGCCACGTCCCCGGCGTGCCCCTCCGGGCCCCCGGGCGTCTCGATGACCAGCGGTACCCCCTCGGTCGCCGGATGGGCCAGCAACTCGGCGAAGGCGGTGTCGCCGATGTGTCCCCGGCCGATCCGGGCGTGCCGGTCCCGGCGCGAGCCGCGCGGGGCGGCCGAGTCGTTCGCGTGGATCAACCGCAACCGTCCCGGTCCCACCGCCTCCTCCAGTGCGGTGAGCAACCGGCCGGCGCCGCCCGGCCGGTCCAGGTCGTGGCCGGCCGCGAAGACGTGACAGGTGTCCAGGCACACCCCCACCCGGGGGTGGTGGTCCAGCGCCGCCAGATAGGGGCCGAGGTCCTCCACCAGTGAGCACACCGAGGCGCCCTGCCCGGCGGTGGGCTCCAACAGCAGCATCGGCCCGTCCGGACCGCCGGGCTCCTCCTCCAGCAGCGGCAGCAGGCGCTCGCGCACCGCGGCGAGCCCGGTCTCCCGGTCGCGTCCACCGGTGGCCGAACCGGTGTGCACCACGACCCCCGGGGCCCCGATGTCGGCGGCCCGCCGCAGCGAGTGCCGCAGCGAGACCACCGACCGCTCACCGGTGGTCGCGTCGTGCGAGGCCGGGTTGATCAGGTAGGGGGCGTGCACGAAGACGGACAGGCCCTCCGCGGCGCAGCCGGCCCGGAACTCCTCGTCCTGCGCGGGATCGCCGGTCGGAGTGGCCCAGCCGCGCGGGTTGGCGACGAAGACCTGTACCGTCTCGGCACCCATCCGCCGGGCGTACGCCAGGCCGGTGCGGGCCAGGCCGCCGGCCACCGGGACGTGCCCGCCCAGCGGGTTGCGGCGCCGGGCGGGGTCCGCCGGATCGGCCGGCCGGGCGTCGGTCGGCGCCTCCCGGGCGTTCGTGAGCGGGGGCACCACGTCGGGCGCCCCCCCTTCACCGGAGGGCGCGGGAGGTGGGGAGGGGATCATGGGACACCAGCCTGCCAGGGCGTTCCCGGTGTCCGACACCGAGGGGTCCGCGGCACGGGCGCCTCCGGGAACGGTGGGTCGGGCCCCCTCACCTCCACCCCGTGTACCCCGTGTACCCCGGAAGCGGGGAGTGACGTCCCATCGTCGCCGCCACCCCGAGGGCGAACACCACCCCCGTCGCGATCCCCGCCACCGGGTCGGTGGCGTCCCGCAGGACAACGGTCCACGGGTACGGATGGAGGTCGTTGCCGTACCCCACCAGGGTGACCAGGACGAGCCACCCCACGCACGCCACACCGGAGACCGTCGAACCCGCCATCGCCCCGACCGTCATCGTCAACCCGATGAGGAAGAGAAGGTTGCGCCCGGCGGCCCAGGCCAGAGGGGAGGTGCCGAGGGCATCGATGAGAGCAACGCCGGCCACCGCCAGGGAGCCGAGGACCACCACGGCGAACCCGTCGTACACGCCCACCGGGCGGACGGCGGTGGACTCGGGCGACGGCGGAAAGCGCTGGGCGCAATACGCGAGGGCGAGACATACCGGCACCGGAACGAACAGCATCAACTTGATGGTGGCCGACCCGATGGGAGTGAAGGCCGGTACCGTCGCCCGGTACTCCCCGATCAGTTCGACGGAGAGGAGGAAGAGCCCGAGGGCGCCGCCCGCCAGCCACCACCGCCTGGTGGTCCACCAGAGGCTCATGCCGACCGCCCCGGGGGTTCGGGGGTGGGGGCGCAGTCGCCCAGCGCTCCGACGGTGGCGTCGAACCACTCCATTTGCTCTTCGCGGGAGAGCTCCAGTACCGGCAGGACCCGGCGGGTCGAAGCGTCCTCCGGCAGGGTTGCCCCGGGGGTTCCCCCGTCCTCGGTGAGGAGCAACAACCAGACGCGGATGTCCTCGTCGCTTCCGACATAGCCGTCGTCGTGCGCGAAGCAGTCGGGGGAGTCGGGAATCGCGCTCCAGGCGATCGTGGCACGCAGGAACTCGTCATCGTGCTCGGGGTGGGGAGCGAAGCGCCACGTGCCCGGAGAAACGGGGGATTCGGCGGAAACGAGTGCCAGGGTGTGCGGGCGATCGAATCCGGCGGCCTCCAGGTCCGCCAACACATCACCGGCGATGCGATGCAGTCGGGGCACCTCTCCGGAATATTCCCCGGGCAGGCAGATCGTCGGGTTGGATTCCGCGCACACCGTGGCACCGGCGCGCGGGGTCGTCGGAGCCCCCGGCCCCCAATCGGCCACCAGTGACCACGCGACCAGGGAGCCGATCACCCCACAGCACACGGCCGTGCCCGCCTCCCGAAGGCTTCGCTCCGCTCCACTCATGAGTGGAAAAAAGGCAAGAGCCAGGGAAACGCTCAGAACAACGGGTGCCGTGAAGGCCGTCACCTCAACGGAGTCGACAACCGAGGACGAGGTGATCTGCATCCCGGAGAGGTGCCTGATCCACATGATGTCCGAAGAGGCGGGTACGGTCATCCAGACATACACCCCGATCAGCATCAAGGGCGCTCCGATCAGCCGAGGCGTCGCACAGCCCACACAGAACCCCAGCAGCGCGTAGGAAACCGTCACCACCGCCGCGGAAGCCAGGGGAAGCAGGTCCCGGGCAGCCGGAAACGCGCCCAGGGTCGACGAAGCGAAAACGAAAGCGATCGCGAAGCTCGTCGAACCGAGGGCCAGAACGGGTGACAACGTGTTCACGAGAATGCGCAGGCGTCCTCGAACCGGAGCGGAAAACCATACTCCTCCCCGGCGGAGTCGCCCCCCTTCCCACGCGGCACAGGCGGAGCAGACGGCGGCCACGACGAAAACGGGGAACGCCGTGGCTTCCGCCACCGCTGTGCCGAATCCGGGCTCGGCGAATCGAGACCACTCGACCACCAGGAAAGCCGTGAGAGCGAACAGAGGGAAAGCGCCCCATACCACGGATGAACTTCGAAGAGCGGTCACGAAAGGCATGGGGACGCTCCTTCCGTCACGCCGTGGTAGGCGGCCTCCGCCACGCGACCGGCAGGAGTTTCGGGAGGAGCTTTTTCCAGAAATTCGGAAACATCGCCGCGGAAGTGGATTCTTCCCCCGAGCATGACGACGACGGAATCATAGGTCGTTTCCAGGTCGGCCACGTCATGGGTGGACAGCACGATGTCGATTCGGCCTCTCAGGCCTCCCAGAACCTTGTGGAACACCCGGCGTTGTCGAGGATCCATTCCGGCTGTCGGTTCGTCGAGCAGAAGGACTTCCGCGTCGTGTACCAGGGCCCGGGCCACTCCCACCCGGCGAAGCTGTCCACCCGAGAGTTCGGAAACCCGACTGTCGGCCTGATGGGTGAGATCCACTTGGGCCAGCGCCCACGAGGCCTTCTCCGCGGCTGCATCCTTGCCAAGCCCCTTGAGCCATCCCGCATAGGCCACCTGCTCAACCACTCGCAAACCGGGGACACAGTCGATGTTCTGGGGCATCCAGGCAACTCTGCGGCGGTACGGGCCACGGTCACGGCGGGACCGGGTGTCGAGTTCTCCGAGACGTACCGACCCCTTCCTCGGCAGGAGAGCGGAGGAGCCGATCTTCAGTAGAGTGCTCTTTCCCGCCCCATTCGGGCCGAGCAATACGGTGTTACCGGAGGGAAAGGTGAAGTCGAGCGAGGACAACACGGCGCCCCTCCGGGAGTAACCGAAGGAGCAGTTCACGTATTGAATCGGCATTGTTTTCTTTCCGTGGGTGTGGGGGTGCGAATCAGGCCGCACCCCCACCCCGCCGGTATGAATGACAACCCGTGGCGCCACCGGGTGGGCGCGCTGCTCCATGTCTCTTTGAGGATATGCGGAGGCCGATGGAGTCGCTCCGGGGGAGATTATCGCAAGAGTGGCGGAGGGAACGACTATCCGGGTGCTCCGGAGGTTCTTGCCTCCGCGAGGCGAATTGCGTTGAATCGAGCACGTCTGAAGCTTGTGTGACCCCGGGCTCCCGGGTGCTCGGGCGTGGGTTCCACCGGATCATGGCTGGAATCGGGATGGTGATGGGCCGGAACCCCACCCTTCCCCCGAGGATTGGGGAGGAGTGGGGATTCCGCATGCGGTGATTCCGGGGATTTCGGTGATTCCGGTGGTGGCGCTGCCGGTCGTCGGTGGTGCCGGGTCGAGCGGCGGCACCGACTCACCGGCCTCGACCGTGCACGAATCCCCTCATCGTCTGTTCTGCTCCCGCCGGAGAGTCCGCCGGTCGTCGATGGACCCGGGTTCGATCGGGGCGGTGGTCGCCCTTCACGTCCACCCGGCCGGGGCGTACGTGCCCGCTGCACCGACCGGCGGGCGACACGGGACGCGTGGTGTCGACCGGGGCCAACGGTCGGCACCACGCGCCCCTCGCACGGAAACGGGGCCGGCCCGAACGCCGGGAGCGTTCGGGCCGACCCCGTCACCCCCGCCGATCGGCGGGGTCGGGTGGATCGGATCCCGTGATCCGGTGGGACGGATCAGTACGGACCGTTGACGTTGTCGATCGAGCCGTAGCGGTGCGCGGCGTAGTTGGCCGCCGCCACCAGGTTGGCCACCGGGTCGTACAGGTCGTACGGGGTGCCCGGCACGTGGTAGGCGTCGAAGGTCGGCTGGATGACCTGGAGCAGACCGATCGACGGGGTGCCGTTCTGCGCGTTGATGTCCCAGAGGTTGATGGCGTTGGGGTTGCCGCTGGACTCCCGCATGATGTTGCGGTGCAGGCCCTCGTAGGTGCCGGGTATGCCGTGGAAGGCCATGATGTCCAGCGCCTCGCGGATCCAGCCGTCCAGGTCGTCGGTGTAGACCTTGTAGCCCTCGGCGTCCGTGGTCACCCCGGTGGGCACCGCCGTGGCCGCGGCCGTCGGCGCGCTCGCCGCCACCGCGGTCACGGCCTCGCGTGACGCGGAGCGGTCCGCCGCCCGCTCGGCCTCCTCCGCCTCCCGTGCCTCCTCGGCCGCGGCGCGGGCCTCCTCCGCCTCCCGTGCCTCCTCGGCCTCGCGGTGGGCGGTGGCGTCGGCGTGCGCGATCACGGCGTGCCGCTCGACGGCGTGCTCCCGGACGGCGTCCGTCCACTGCCGCTCCACCGCCTCGCGGTGCTCCGCGATCGCCCCGTCGTCCACCAGGGCGCGGGCCACGGGGGAGGTGGCCACGGACTCGGCGCCCGTCGTGTTCGCCCCCGCCGGGAGCAGCGGGACCGTCAGGGCCAGGGCCGCCGCGCCGAGGACGGTCGCCGCTGTCACCCGACCCCTGCCGGTCACGGCCGTGATCGCCGGGACGGTGGGGAGACCGGGGGTGCGCCGGTGTCGCGGGGAGCGGTGAGCGGGCATGGGGGGTTACCTCGTGTTCGTCGCGTTCGGGGGATGCACCGGGAGGGTCCCGGCGACGTCGCGAGGAATTGGTAACAGTGCCCCCAAGAGGCGGTAAAGCGGACTTTTTACTACGCGGGATAGTGGGGTCGACGCGTGCGGGGGGCTCCCCGGGGGAGCCGGGACCAAGGTCCCGGGAGGGTCGGATTCGCCGCCCCGGCGC
>NZ_VKHS01000342.1 GCF_014141525.1 Streptomyces calidiresistens | reverse complement strand
CGGTGGTGCCGTTCACCCGCCGATTCTACGGTCGCCGGGGGACCCCGCCCCGGCGGCGAGCGCCCGGGCCAGCCGGTCGGCCGCCGCCGCCCGGAATCGGCTGTCGGGACGGGCGGGACGCACCGGGTGGACGGTGGTGGCCAGCAGGATCAGGAAGCCGCCGCCGGCGCGGTCCAGGACCAGCGAGGTGCCGGTGAAGCCGGTGTGTCCGGCGGCCCCGCGTCCGGCGAGCCCGCCCATGAACCACGGTTGGTCGACCGCGAAGCCGAGCCCCGGCGGGTCCAGCAGGAGACGGACCGAACGGGGGGCGAGGATCGGCCCGCCGCCGGTGAGCAGGGCACGGCACAGCCGACCCAGGTCGGCCGCGGTGGAGAAGACGCCGGCGTGGCCGGCGATCCCGCCCAGGGCGAAGGCGTTCTCGTCGTGGACGGTGCCGCGCACCATCCCCCGATCCAGTTTGGCGACCGGGCGACGCTGGTCCTCGGTCGCCGCCGCGTCGGGAACCGGGCCGAAACCGGTGCGGGTCATGCCGAGGGGTTCGGTGACCCTCTCGCGCAGGAGGGCGTCCAGGCGGCGGCCGGTGACGTGTTCGAGCAGCGCGCCCAGGGCGATGAAGTTGAGGTCGGAGTAGGTCCGCTCGGTGCCCGGCGGGTGGAGGGGGGCCTCCCGCCACAGCGGCTCCAGCCGCCGGCCGGGCGGGGCGTCGTACAGCGGGAGTTCGGGGCGCAGGCCGGAGGTGTGGGCGAGCAGGTGCCGCACGGTGATCGGGTCCTTGCCGGCGGCCCCGAACCGGGGCAACCGGTCGGCGACCCGGGTGTCCGGGGCGAGTTCTCCCCGTTCCATCAGGCCGACGACGAGGACCGCCGTGAGGAGTTTGGTGAGGGAGGCCAGGTCGAAGGGGGTGTCGGGGCGTACCGGCTCCCACCGTTCCGGGGGGAGTTCACGGTCGCGGTCGGCCCAGCGGACGGCCCATCCGGCGGCGTGGTGGAGGAGGTCCACCGGGCCGCGGCCGGCGAGCACCACCACGCCGCCGCAGCGGGGACGCGCCCCGCGCGGGAGGTCGTCCACCTCCCGGCGCAGGGCGTCGAGCTCGGCGTCCGGGTCGCCGATCCCCGTTCCGGTCGCGGGGGTCAGGGAAGGTCGGCCGTCCTCGACGGGGTGGTGCGCTGCCATGGACGGCACAGTACGAAAAAGGAGACCGCGGCGATCACCGTGGTGGTCAACTGGACCACCGCCATCGGCACGGCGGTGTCCTCGCCCGCCACGCCGACCAGCGGCGAGGCGACGGCCCCGATGAAGAACTGCGCGGCGCCCAGCAGCGCGGAGGCGGAACCCGCCGCGTGCGGGGTGCGCAGCAGCGCCTCGGAGTTGGAGTTCGGCAGCACCAGCGCCATCGCCGACATCAGCACGAAGAGCGCCACGGCCAGCGGGAGGAGGCCGACCTCCCCGAACACGCCGAGGGTCATCAGCAGCAGTGCCACGGCGGACAGGCCGATGATCACCAGGCCGACCACGATCACCGCGTTCAGCGAGACCCGGCCGACCAGGATCCGACCGTTGACCTGGCTCATGGCGATCAGACCCATGGAGTTGACCATGAACAGCAGGCTGAAGGTCTGCGGGGAGGCCCCGTAGAGCTCCTGGACGACGAAGGGCGAGGCCGCGACGTAGGCGAACAGGGCGGCGAAGGCGAAGCTGCAGGTGAGCAGATGGCCGAGGAAGACCCGGTCGCGGCACAGCTCCCGCATGTCGCGCAGGGCGGGCCCGATGCCCCCGGAGGTGCGGCGCTCCGGCGGCAGCGTCTCGGGCAGCAGGCGGACGACGATCAGGACCAGGACCACGCCGCCGACGGCGAGCAGGATGAACAGGCCGCGCCAGGAGGTGAACCGCAGCAACTGGCCGCCCACCACCGGCGCCAGGATCGGCGCCACACCGGAGATCAGCAGCAGGGTGGAGAAGAAGCGCGCCATGGCCAGGCCGTCGAACATGTCCCGGACGACGGCGCGGGCGATGACCACGCCCGCCGCGCCGGCCAGCCCCTGGATGGTGCGGAAGACGATGAGCATCTCGATGGAGGTGGCGAAGGCGCAGGCCGCCGAGGCCACGATGTAGCAGATCATGCCGGCGATCAGCGGTTTGCGGCGACCGAGTTGGTCACTCATCGGGCCGGTGATCAGCTGTCCCAGGCCCAGGCCCAGGAGACAGGCGGTGAGGGTGAGCTGGACGTTGGCCGCGCCGGTGTCCATCACCCCGCCGATCTCGGGGAGCGCGGGCAGGTAGAGGTCCATCGACAGCGGCGGCAGCGCCGTCAGGCCACCGAGGATGAGGGTGATCAGGATACCGGCGCGGCGGCGCCGGGAGAGGGGTGGCGTGACGGGCGAGGTCGCCTTCTCCCCCGCGGCCGGGAGGGCTCCGACGGCGATGTCGGGGACGGGGTCGTGTTCGACGGTGGTGACGCGGGCGTCGGATGTGCGGGCCGGGTCGGCGGGGATCGGAACGGGCCCCCGGGATATGTCCCCGGTCGCCCCGGCGGCGGGGCCGGGGGCGAGCGGTTCGCGGTCGGGGTCGGGGTCGGTCGCGCGGAAGGGACCGGGCTGGGACATGCGCCTTCTCCGAATGTTTGCAGGAACCACGTAATCATCCCATGACCGTATGGGTGTCGGCGGCGATTTTTCGGGCGTCGGGGTCGGAACCCCGTTGCCGGAACCCCGTTCCCACCTCCCGCGCTCCCCTGCCGGGGCGGACCGACGCCGGCGGTCGCGCCCCCGCCGCCCCGGAATAGCGCCGGTCGGGGGGTCGTTGCCCCCCATATGAACCCCGGTACCGATTCCACCGCGTCCACCGTCCACTCCCCGGGCACCGACGCTCCACCCGAACCGCCCGGACACCCCGGCCGCTCGGTGACCAACGGGCGCGAGGTGGTGCACCTGACGGCCTTTTCCTCCGACCCGCGGGGCGGCAATCCCGCCGGGGTGGTGTTCGACTCGGGTGACATGACCGACCCCGAGCGGCAGGAACTGGCCGCCCGACTGGGGTACTCCGAGACCGCCTTCGTCGCCCCGCCCCCGCCCGACCTCGACGCCCCGGCGGGGCGCGGCTTCTCCCTGCGGTTCTTCAGCCCGCTCGCCGAGGTGCCGTTCTGCGGACACGCCACCCTCGCCACCGCCGTGGCGACGGCCGAACGGCTGACCGGGCGCGGCGCGGGGACGCCGCACGGGGTGGACCGAACGGGTGAAACGGGCGGAACCACCGGAACCACCGGACCGGCGGCGTCACGTGGCCCGGTCGAACTGGTCTTCGCCACCCCGGCCGGGGTGGTGCCGGTGACGGTCACCCGGAGCCCGGAGGGTCCCCTCGCGACCCTCACGAGCGTGCCCGCCGAGGACTTCCCCGCGCCCGACGGCCTCGTGGCCGGTGTGCTGGCCGCCCTGGGGTGGTCGGAGGGCGAGTTGGACCCCGCGATCCCGCCCCGGATCGCGTTCGCCGGGGCCCGGCACCTGGTGCTGGCCGCCGCCGGGCGCGACCGGTTGGCGGACATCGGGTACGACACCGACCGCCTCACCCGTCTGATGCTCTCCCACGACCTGACCACCGTGACCCTGCTGTGGCGGCTGGACGCCACCACCCTGCTGGTGCGCAACCCCTTCCCGGTGGGGGGCGTGGTCGAGGATCCCGCCACCGGCGCCGCCGCCGCGGCGCTGGGCGGGTACCTGCGCTCGGCGGGGCTGGTTCCCGACGACGCCCGCCTGACCCTCCACCAGGGCGTGGAGATGGGACGCCCGTCGGTGCTCTCGGTGGAACTCCGGGCCGGGGACCCGAGGGTCCGGGTCTCGGGCACCGCCGCCCGCATCCCGGCGCCCTGACGCCCGCCCCTTCCGGGCGCCGCCCCGGGGGTCGCGGGCGTCACCCGTGCCCCGGGGGTGCGTGCTCCTCGTATCGATGACCGGGGGGCGACGCGGGAGGGGGCGTATTCACGGCGGAACCCGCTCCCGTTCACCTTCCCGCCGCCGGCGACGTGCCCCTGAATCGCTGTCATGAGAAGACACCCGTACGGACGGACCGCCCTCCGCCTCCTCGGCGTCTCCACCGCCTCCCTCCTGGTGCTGCCGCTCGGCGCCGGTGCCGCCCCCGCGGCGCCGCCGGGGGCGGGGTTCCCGACGGCCGCGGTGGACGCCCTGGTGAACGATCCCCGCCTGGCCGGGGCCCGGGCCGCCGTCGTCGTCCGCGACGCCGACACCGGCGCGGTGCTGCACGACCGCGGGGGCCGCGACCACCTGACCCCCGGGCAGACCCTGATGGTCGCGACCTCCGCCGCCGTGATGGCCCGCCTCGGCCCCCGGTACGAGGGACAGGCGGGGTACCGCTGGCGCACCGAGGTCGTGGAAAGCGCCGGTTCCGCCCCCGGCACCGTCGACCTCGTGCTGCGCGGATACGGCGATCCCACCACGACCGTCTCCGACTACCGGGCCCTCGCCGAGCGGGTCGCGGACGCCGGGATCACCACCGTCGGCGGGGACCTGGTGATCGCCTCCGGCGCCTTCGGCAGCCTCTTCTCCCCCGACCGGTACGGAACGGGGTGGACGGTGGACGACCTCGGCTCCCCCGCCGGCGCCCCCGTCACGGCGCTGACGCTCTCCCCCGACCCGGACCCCGACGAGGGGGGCCGGTACCTCACCAACACCGTGCGGCTCACCGTCGAGGCGGGGGCCGACGGCTGGTCGGCACCGACCGCGACGATCCACCCGGACTCCCCCGCCGTACCGGTGGACCTGCGGGCGATCACCTCCTCCGAGACCCGAACGGTCGTCCGCCGGAACCCGGGTGACGGCACGCTCGTGGTGGACGGGTGGATGGCCCCCGGCGCCGACCCGGTCGTGACGCACCTGCCGGTCCCGGACCCGCACCGCCACGTGGGGGAGGTGTTCGCCGACGCGCTCGCCGACGCCGGGGTGGAGGTGCTCGGTGACCTGCGGGTCGACGAGGAGGTGCACGGGTACCCCGATCCGGTGGCCGACCACCTCTCCGCACCGATCACCGACATGGCACGCCACCTGTTGCGGCACCCCAACGCGCCGCACGCCGAGGCGTGGCTGCGGAGCCTGGGGTGGGAGGGCACCGGGGTCGGAACCGTCGAGCAGGGTCTGACCGAGGTCGCCGCGGCTCTGGCCGACCTCGGCCTCACGGAGCCGATCCCCCGCCAGGTGGACGGCTCGGGACTGTCGCGGGACAACCTGGTCGAGGCGCACGGGCTCACCGATGTCCTGGTGGGCGCGCGGGACGGTTTCGGGTACCCGGCGTGGCGGGACGCGCTGCCGGCCGCCTGCGCCCCCGACGGGGCCCTCGCCGAACGGCTCTGCGACGGGCCGGCGGCCGGCGTCACCCGGGCGGTTCCCGGTGAACTGCCCGGCGTCGAGGGCCTGGTGGGATACACCACCGACGCCGGTGGACGGGAGCTGGCCTTCGCCGTCCTGCTGAACGGGGTACGGGAGCAGGACGCCGCACGGGAGGTGGTGGACGCGATCGTCACCACCCTGGCCGGCGGTGGGGCGACCCCGCCGAAGCCGGGGCCGGGGGGACCCGGGAAGCCCGACAAGCCGGGGAAGCCGGGTGGGCCCGGGGG
>NZ_VKHS01000341.1 GCF_014141525.1 Streptomyces calidiresistens | reverse complement strand
GCGCGGCGGAGCAGCCGGTCGAGCCGTCGGGGGTCGCCTCCCTGCCGGAGGGGACCATCATGCTCGGCCCGTTGCCGACGCCGGCGGAGGTCGCCGGATCCGGTCGCCACCGCGGGACGCCCTCGGCCGGGGCCGGCGCGTCCGCCCCTCCGTCGGAGGCCGGACCCCGGGAACCCGCCGACGCGTCCGCCCCCGTCGCGGCGTCCCCGCCCGCGCCCGCCGCCGCCCCCGTGCGGTGGCGGCCGTGGCGATTCCGCATGAGCAACGAGCTGTGGGGCTCCCCGACGGCCCGCGACGGACTGCTGTACGTCTCCTCCTTCGAGGTGCACGCCCTGGACATCGCCACCGGACGGCGCCAGTTCAAGACCCGGGACGTGGCGTGGTTGACGGAGGTGGCCGGTGGTCGGCTGTTGGCCTCCGACGGCCCCTCGCTGCGGGCCCTGGACGCCGCCGACGGCACCGAGCACTGGAGCCTCGCCCCCGAGGGGTGGATCTACTCCCTGGCCGTGGACCGGGGCACCGTCGTCACCGGCATCCGCGGCGGCGGCGTGCAGGCGGTGGAGATCGCCACCGGTGAGCGGCTGTGGGGTATCGACGGCGCGCAGACCGATTTCGAGACCGCCGACACCGGCCCGGTCGTCGCGCACGGCACGGTCTACACCCGCGCCGACGACCGGCTCTACGCCCTGGAGGCGCGGACCGGCGCCGAACTGTGGAGCCATCCGGTCGGGGACGCCTCCGCCACCGGCGGCGTCCCGGTGCGGTTGCGGCCCGGTCCGGACACCGTGCACGTCAGTGCCGGTACCCGACTCTTCGCCCTGGACGCGGAGGACGGCACCGAGCGCTGGCGTTTCGACGCGCCCGCCGCGCTGCTCTGTCCGCCCGCCCCGGCCCCGTCCCGGCGGGGTTCCCCCGCGGGGGTGTGGGTGGTGGATTACCTCGGCACGGTGTACGCCCTGGACGCGGCCGACGGCACCGAGCGCTGGCGGATCGCCACCGAGCCGCGCAACTCGTCCGAACCCGTGCTGGTCGCCGACGGCCTGGTGCACCTCGCCGCCGGCTCGGCCGTCTACACGCTGGACGCGGTGCACGGCACGCCGTGTTGGCGTTTCGGCACCGGCGGGCCGGTGGTGGGTTCCCCGGTGGTCGCGGCGGGACGGGTGCACTTCGGGTCCGAGGACCACTGTCTGTACACCCTGGACGCGGTCACCGGTCGGTTGAGCTGGAAGCTGGAGATGGGCGGGGCGATCACCGGCACGCCCGCCGTGGCGGGCGGGATGCTCTTCGCCTGCAGCCAGGACCGGTGCGTCTACGCGCTGGACGCCGGACGCGGAACCCGCCAGTCCTCCCGTTCCTCCTGACGGTCCGGGCCCGGCCGCCCCGGCCCGGTCAGGGGTGGGGGCGAGGGGTCCCGTCGACGGTGCCGACGGGCTCGCCGGTGCCGGCGGGAGCGGTGTCCCCGGGGCCGCCCGCTCCCCGGGGGGCCGGGTGGAGCGGTGCGGTCAGTTCCGTGGAGAGGGTGCCGGTGGGTCTCTTCATCGCGGCGACGACGCCGGCCGGCACCTCGCCGTCGGGCCACGCCCCGGCGACGACCCGCGGGTTGATGGGGCGTGAGACCGGTGGGAGCGGGTCGGTCCGTTCCCGCACCAGCCAGGGGCCGGGCATCACGGCCGCCGCGGCCACCAGCAGCCCGCCGCCGAGCAGGGTCAGTGGGGCTCCCGGTCCCAGGCCCTCGCCGCCGAGCAGGAGGCTGTTCTCCAGGCCGTAGGTGTGCCCCAGCCACATCGAGGTGAGACCGAGCCCCACCACTCCCGCCAGCCCGATCAGCAGGCGGGAGCGGAGCAACAGTCCGAGCACGGCCAGGGTGGCGGCGGCGATCAGCAGCGGGAGGAGTCCGGCGGCCGCGCCGACGGCCTCCCCCGGTGAGGGGACGGCGCCGAAGACCTCGGCCGGTGGGATCTCCCGGCCGAGCCGGTCGCCGTACCAGGGTCGGAAGGAGCCCAGAACGACCGTCGCCGCCCCGATGACGGCGAGTGGGACGGCTGTGAACGAGCGAATGGTCACGGACATGCCTCCTCACGGGCATCCCCGACGCCGCCCGGGGCGTCAGTTCTCGTCACCCGACGCTACGGGGCGGGTACGAGCGGCGCACGCCGGAGGCGCCATCCGGGGACCGGGCGCCCCGCTGCCGGGGCGGGGCCCCGTCGGTGCGTCTTCCGCGTGTCCTCCGCACACACCGACGGGGCCCGGTGGCCCCCCCTCCCGGCCACCGGGCCCCGCCCGGCTGTTCGGTCCGGCGACTCCCCCGGGGCCGCCGGACCGAACCTCCCGGATCGCCCTCCCCCGTCGGGCGGTCCGTGTGTGATGAGCATGGCAGGGGGTCATAAACGATCGATAAACGCCCCGGGGCACCCCGTTCCCGGGGCCCCGCCGGACCGCTCCGGACCGGCGGGGCGGCCGATCAGGCCGGCGGGATCGAGGTCACGTGGTTGTCGGCGGGGACGACCGGTGCCTTCGGGACATCCACCGCGCCGAGACCCAGCAGGACCGCGGCGGCCAGTGAGCCGATCAGCGCGAGGGCGGCGGTACGGAGCACGGGGGTACCTCTCCTTCGTATCCTTCGTCGTTCCCCGACGGCGCCCGGTGGGGCGCCCGGGGATCTTTCTCGGTGGGCTCCCCGGGCCGGCGGCCCGGGGCGTGCCGTCGGGGGACGGCACGTGCGGGGGCGGGAGGCGCGGCCGTCCCGCGGGCGGTCCGGGTCGGCGCGGACGTCCGGACAGCACGAACCGGCTGCCGCGGGGAGCGCGGCAGCCGGTGCCGCGGTGGCGCGTCCCGGGATCGGGAGGCGTCGCCGCGGGGCGGCGGGAACGGAACGGGGGCGCGTGGCGCGCCGGGTGGTCCGGTCCGACTCGCATCGGTCCCGGCTCCCGGGGAGCGGGCACGCGCGCCCGTCCCGCCGGTCCCGCCGCGGTGGTTCAGGCCGGACCGGCCCCGGTGGCGTGGTTCTCCTGCGGACGGGTGTCCGCCGGGTTGCCGGTGGCGTGGTTCTCGTCCGGGCGGGGCCCGGGTGTGGTGGGGGCGGGCTTCTTCCGGCCGTCGGCCGGCGTCGTCGGCTCCCCCGTGGCGTGGTTCTCCTGCGGAGTCACGTTGGTCGTCATGTCGTTCTCCTGTTCTCGTGCGCCGCACGGACCGGTCCGCCCGATGGTGCGGGGGGCGGACGCGTCCCGCCGTTCCACCCGCCGGCTTCCCCTGCTCGGTGGGTGTGTCGGCGACCCTCTCGGGAGCGGCTGAACATCCGATAAACGTGCTGCTGAGGGTGTGTCACGCACGAAGTGGGGCCGGTGGTTCCCGGCGCACGCCCGGCGCACGTCCGGCGCGGGCCCGACGGGGCCACCCCCGGAGGCCTCTCACACCGGCGTCGGATCCGCCCGTCGTCCCCGCCCCGACCCCTCCCCGCCGGAGGAGTCGAGGAGTTCCCGCACCTCATCGGCCTCGGGCAGGCTCTCCGCCTCGAAGATCCCCAGGGCCTGTTCCCAACAGGCCCGCGCGCGCCCCCGCTGACCCGTCCCCTCCAGCGCCCGCCCCAGCAGGGTGAGCACCTGGGCCCGTCGGAAGTCACCCCCGATGTCCCGCAACAACCCCAACGCCTGCTCGGCCAGCGCCGCCGCCCCGGCGTCGTCCCCGGCCGCCCGCGCCGCCTCGCCGAGCCGGAACAGCGACATCCCCTCCCACAGTCGCTGGCGGTGCTCCCGGAAGATCCCCACCGCCTCCTCCAGCCGCTCGCGGGCCTCCGCGTGCCGACCGGCGGCGGTCAGCGCCATGCCCAGCGCGTACTTGGCGTTCGCCAACCGCAGCGTCGCCCCCACCTCCAGGTAGATGGCGTGCGCCCGCCCCGCCAACTCCAGCGCGGAGTCGATCCGGCCGGTGTTCAGGTGCACCCGGGCCAGGTTCGACAGCGCGCTGGCCTCGGTGGGGGCGTTGCCGTCCTCGCGGAACACCGCCACCGCCCGCTCCAGGTGCTCCTCCGCCTCCCCGTGCCGGGACCGGTAGATGGCGATGATGCCCTGGTCGTTGAAACCGTAGCCGCGCGCCACCGGGTCGCCGGTCGCGGTGCCCAACCGGGCCGCCTCGGCCGCCTCCCCGGCGGCCTCCCGCACCCGCCCGGTCACGCTCAGGCTGTGCGTCGAGGACACCCGGGCCCGCCCCTCCGCGTGCCGGTCACCCTCCGCGACCGCCCCTTCCAGCACCACCGCGCAGGTCTGCTCGTACTGCAGGGAGAAGGCACCCGTCTCGGCGAGGTCCTTGGCGGCGATCAGCAGATCCGCGGCCTTGCCCGCCCGACCGCCGCGCGCCCCCTGCCGGGCACAGGCCAGCAGGCACTCCGCCTCCGCGAACAGCCATTCGCGGGTGCCGGCGGTGTCCCCGGGGGCCCGGGGCACACCGGGAGCCGCCTCCCGGATCCCGCCGGCGAGGTGCTCCACCGTCCGGTCGCCGGGCCGCTCCATCGCGAAGACCCGGCAGGCCCCCGCCAGATGGAAGTCCAGCAGCCGGTCCGTGGCCGCCCGCCCGGCCGCCGGGGCCTCGTCCCGCTCCGCGCAGGCCCGGGCGAACAGCCGCACCAGATCGTGCAGCCGGTAGCGGCCGGGCGCGGCGGACTCCAGCAGGCTGGTGTCCACCAGGGACTCCAGCACCTCCTCGGTGTCCTCCGGGTCGCGGTCCAGCAGGGCGGCGGCGGCCCGCAGCGAGATGTCGGGCCCCTCGACCAGTCCCAGCAGCCGGAACGCCCGGGCCTGCTCGGGCTCCAACTGCCCGTACCCCAGCTCGAAGGTGGCCTTGACCGCCTGGTCCCCGGCCTGCAACTCGTCCAACCGGCGCCGCTCGTCGGCCAGCTTCCGGGCCAGCACCGCCACCGCCCAGGTGCGCCGGGCGGCCAGCCGGGCGGCGGCGATCCGGATGGCCAACGGCAGGAAGCCGCAGGCGGCCACCACGTCCATCGCCGCCTGGCGCTCGGAGTTCACCCGCTCGGCGCCGACGATCCGGGCGAAGAGTTGGAGGGACTCCTCCGGGCTCATCACGTCCAGGTCCACCAGGTGGGCACCGGCCAGGTCCACCATGCGGGTGCGACTGGTCACCAGCACCGCGCAGTCGGGCGTGCCGGGCAGCAGGTCGCGGATCTGGGCGGCGTCCCTGGCGTTGTCGAGCAGGGTCAGCACCCGGCGGCCGTCCAACAGCGAGCGGAAGAGCGCGGCACGCTCCCCGGGGCTCTCGGGGACATCCCGGTCGGCCACCCCCAGGGCGCGCAGGAAGGACGCCAGCACCGCCGCCGGCTCCATCGGCGTCGGGCTCGCCCCCTGGAGGTCCACGTACAGCTGACCGTCGGGGTAGCGTTCGCGCACGGCGTGCGCCACGTGCACGGCCAGGGTGGTCTTCCCCACCCCTCCGATACCGGCGACGGCGGAGAGCGCCATCACCGGACGCCGACTGTCGGTCAACCACTCGCCCAACTCCGCCACGAACTCCCGCCGCCCCGTGAAGTCCGCCACCGCCGGCGGCAGCTGTGCCGGGCGGGGGCGGGGCGCCGGACTCTCCCTGTCTCTTATACACAGCTGACGCTGCCGGAC
>NZ_VKHS01000340.1 GCF_014141525.1 Streptomyces calidiresistens | reverse complement strand
GTGCGGCGGTGCCGGGAGCGGGGGCGGGAGATGTCGTTCCCGCCGCGCGGACGATGGTGGGAGGGGTCATACCAGGCTCCGGGTGCGGAGGGTGTACATGCCTTGGGGTCGCCACCGGAGGAAGGCGACGATGGCGACCAGCACGGTCACCTTGGCGACGCTGACGGTGGTCGAGTACTCCAGGACGGCCTGGAGCACTCCCAGGACCAGGGCCGCGATGACGGCGCCGCGCAACCGACCGATGCCGCCGACGACGATCACCAGGAAGGCGTCGATGATGATGTTGGTGCCCATCGTCGGGCCGATCGGCCCGACCAGGGTCAGTGCCACCCCCGCCACCCCCGCCAGGCCGGATCCGATGAGGAAGGTGGTGCGGTCCACCCGGCCGGTGGGAATGCCCGAGGCCTCGGCCAGTTCCCGGTGTTGCACCACCGCCCGGATGCGGCGACCGGTCGCGGTCATCCGCAACCCCGCGGCGAGGGCCACCACGGCGATGACCGCGAGGAGCAGGATGAAAAGACGGCTGTGGGCCAGGGTCAGCGGGTGGTCGCCCCCGACGAGGACGATGTGTCCGGTCAGCCAATCGGGGGCGCTCACCTGCACGTTGGGCGCGCCGAAGAGGTCACGGGCCGCCTGCTGGAGCAGGAGCGAGACGCCCCAGGTGGCCAGCAGGGTGTCCAGGGGCCGGGCGTACAGTCGGCGGATCAGCAGCCACTCCAGCAGCGCCCCCATCGCACCGGCCACCGCGAAGGCGATCGGCAGGGACACCAGCAGGGAGACGCCCGCCCCGCCGATCACCGTCTGCAGGAGGTAGGCGGTGTAGGCACCGGCCATGATGAACTCGCCGTGCGCCATGTTGATGACGCCCATCTGGCCGAAGGTCAGCGACAGACCGAGCGCGATGAGCAGCAGCACCGCGCCGATGCCGACGCCGGTGAAGGTCTGGTTCAGGATGACGGTCACGGTTCTCGCCCGTTCTCGTGGCGGCCCGACTCAGGACAGGCCCTCGGCCCAGTCGTAGCCGGTGAGGTAGGGGTCCGGGGCGATGGGGCCGTCGGAGCTCCACACCTCGGTGATCACCCCGTCGGCGCCGATGCGGCCGATGCGGCTGGTCTTGTGGAGGTGCTGGGTTTCCCCGTCCACCGTGACCGGTCCCTCGGGCGCGTCCAGGGTGATGCCGTCGGCGGCCGCCCGCACGTCGGCCGTGTCGAAGCTGCCGGCCTTCTCGACCATGGCCTTCCACAGGTGGACCGAGGTGTAGGCGGCCTCCATCGGGTCCGAGGTGGGCTTGTCCTCGCCGTACTTCGCCCGATAGGCGGCGACGAACCGCTCGTTCGCCTCACCCTCGGTGGTCTGGTAGTAGTTCCAGGAGGTGAGCTGTCCCTCCAGGTAGCGGGCGCCGATGCTCCCGACCTCCTCCTCGGCGATGGAGACCGAGACCACCGGCATGGTGTCGGCGTCCAGCCCCGCCGAGGTGTACTCCTTGAAGAAGGCCACGTTGCTGTCGCCGTTGAGGGTGTTGAAGACGGCGTCGGCACCCGAGGACTCCACCTTGTTGGCGATGGTGGCGAACTCCGTGGAGCCCAGGGGCGCGTAGTCCTCGCCGAGGATCTCGACGTCGTGGGCCTCCGCCCAGGCCCGGATGATCTTGTTGGCGGTACGCGGGAAGACGTAGTCGCTGCCGACCAGGTAGAGCGAACCGGCCCCCTCCTCGCGCAGGTAGTCCAGGGCGGGGACGATCTGCTGGTTGGTGGTCGCCCCGGTGTAGAAGATGTTCGGGGACTGTTCCAGGCCCTCGTACTGCACGGGGTAGAACAACAGCGAGTCGTGCTGCTCGAAGACCGGGAGCACCGCTTTGCGGCTCGCCGAGGTCCAGCAGCCGAAGACGGCCGCGACGCCGTCGCTCACGATGAGCTTCTCGGACTTCTCCGCGAAGGTGGGCCAATCGGAGGCGCCGTCCTCGCTGATGGGCTCGACACGGCGGCCGAGTACACCGCCGTCGGCGTTGATCTCCTCGATGGCCAGCAGCAGGGCGTCGCGCACGGTGACCTCGCTGATGGCCATGGTGCCGGAGAGGGAGTTGAGCAGGCCGACCTTGACGGTGTCCTCCGAGACATCGGCCCGGGTTCCGGCTCCTGCGGGCTCCTCACCGGTGCGGGCCCCGCAGGCGGTGAGGGCGACGGCGGTGGCGAGGGCCACGACGGCGGCGGTGAGACGGTGTCCGCGGGCTGTGGTCATCGGTTTCCTCCCGGTTCCCCGGTATCGGGGCGTGGACGAACGTGAACGGACCCGCGTCGGGGGCGGGCGCGGGGAGACGTGGCGGCACGGGGCGAGCAGGGACGGGTGGCACGGCCCCGATCGGATCGGACCGCCGGCCGGGCACCCGGGACGGGGTCCGAACAGCCGCCCGCGCGGCGGCCTTTGGGCACGTGTGGAGCGGAGCCGCGTCGTCCCGCCCGGGAACGCCCCACAGCTTCGGAGGGTGCTGTTTCCCCGGCATTTCACCGGCATGAATACTTCCGTTCGGAAGTATCACCGGTGGTGACGGGGCGTCCGATCCAGTTCGACGAGCACGGAGAAGTCGAGTCCGTCGGCCTCGGAGAGGTAGATGCGCTGGCGGACATGGCGTCCGGTCAGGCCCAGCACTCCCCTGGCCCCCTCCCACCGCACACCGCCCGCGGCGGTCACCCCCTCGATCGCCGGGACCTCCGGCGACCCGGCGCGGGCGATGAGTTCCGCCAGCAACAACACGCCCTCGTAGCAGGATTGCCCCGGACTGCCCGGCACGGGGGCGGTGGGACCGTGCCGGGCCGCGTAGCGGGCGTGGAAGTCCAGCGTGTCGGCGGTGGCCAGGGTCCCGAAGAAGCCGGCGGTGCTGTAAAGCCCCCGGGAGGCGTCCGCTCCTCCCGCCACCAGCATGTTCTCGTCCATCAGAGTGCTCAGCCGCAGGGCCCCCGCGTCGAGGCCGCGGGCGGCGAAGGCCCGGTTGAAACAGACCGCGTCGCTGCCGACCAACAACATCAGCACGGCGTCCGCGTCACCGCGTTCGATGTCGTCGAGGGCCCGCTCCATCTCCGGGGAGCCGTGCGCGGCCCCCAGCGGCAGGTAGCTCTCGCCGCGGACCACCCCGCCGGTGGCACGGGCGTAGAGGCGGGCCGCCCGGGCCGTGCGGCGCGGCCAGACGTAGTCGTTTCCCACCACGTGCCACCGGCGGACCCGGCGCTCCCCCGCGAGCCACCGCATGGCGGGGGCGAGTTGGCCGTCGGGGGTCTCACCGACCAGGTAGACGCCCTCGGTGTTCTCACCACCCTCGTACAGCGCGGTGTAGACGTAGGGAACCCGCCCCGCCAGACGGGGGGCCAGGGCCCGGCGGACCGAGGAGATGTGCCAGCCGGTGACCCCCCGCACCGTGCCGGCGACGACCATGGCCTCCACCTCGTCCGCCACCCGGGACGGCGGCGCGCCGCCGTCCACCGGGATCAGTCGCACCTCGCGTCCCAGGACCCCGCCCGCCGCGTTGACCTCCTGGGCGGCCAGGACCGCGCACAGTTCGCACGCGGGCCCCAGAAGGCCCGCCGGTCCCCGGGCCGGCACCACCAGGGCGATGTCCAGGGTTTCGGCGAGGGGAGGGGGCGGTCCGGCGGCAAGCCGCCGGCCGGGGTACCGGGCCGGGGTGACCATCGACCTATGATTTCCTGTTCACAGGATGGTTGTCCCGCCGGCCCGAGGAGCGAGATGCCCGACGTGACCCGCCGCGACCCCGGCCCCGCCGCGCTCCGGACGCCCTCCTCCGCCGGCCGCCCCGCCCACACCGTCGAACTGTTGACCCGTGCCGAACGGCTGACCGAACGACTGGTGCGGGAGGCACTCGCGGGAACGGGCTGCTCCCCCGAGGCGTGGCGGGTGTTGGTACTGCTCTCCGACGGCGAGGGGCACCGGATGACGGCGGTGGCCGAGCACGCCCTGCTGCCGCCGCCCACCGCCACCCGCCTGGTGGACCATCTGGTGGACGAGGGGTTGGTGCACCGTCGGGTCGATCCGATGGATCGCCGACGGGTCCTGGCCCACGCGACCCCCCGCGGCATGGAGCGCGCCGGGGAGGTGTCCGACCGGGTCCGGACCCGCTGGGAGGCCCTGCCCGACCAGGGGGACGACACGCTCCTCCGCCTCCTCCTGACACGGTTGGTCGCCGGTCTGGAAGCCGTCGATTCGGGTGATTCCGACACTCTTTCGCGGTAGTCCGCCCTCCTTCCGGGCATGGGCGCCGGCCTCTCGGGGCACGGACGCCGACACCGGAAATCCGGATACACCCCCCGGATGGCCGGAATCCCGGCATACCGGACAGTCGGCACCCGGGGTGGTACCGGTCGACGGCGTGCGCCCGACGGCCCCGTGCCACCGCGCGCCGCGCACGAAGGAGGAGCGTTGCCCGAGACCACCCGACGGGGATTCCTCGGTCTGGCCGCCGCCACCGCGGGAGCCGCCGTCGCCCTGCCCGTCCTCGCCGCCCCCGGAGCCCTCGCGGCCGGGTCCGCCTCCCCCTCCCCTCCGGGAACGGAGGCGGTCGGCGCCGGGGCCCCGCCGCCCTCGGCCGGAACACAGAGCCCGGGGGCCGGGGTCGTCACCCGGGCCGACCACCCCAACGCCGAGTTCGCGCCGGACGGCTGGCCCGGTGACCATCCCGAGCCGCTCAACGCCGCGGTCTCCTGCTCCCTGCCCGAGGGCTTCGAAGCCGAGGGCTTCGACACCGACGGCGGGGAGGTGCTCGACTGATGGCGGTCTTCGTCACCCGCGCGCAGTGGGGCGCCCGACAACCCACCGGACGCAGCACACAGATCACCCCCGAGCGCGGTGGGGTGACCATCCACCACGTGGGCGGCTCGCGGATCGCCCGCGCCTCCCACTCCGACTGCGCCGCGCAGGTGCGCGGCATCCAGCGTCAGCACATGGACGGCAACGGCTGGGCGGACATCGCCTACAGCCACCTGACCTGTGTGCACGGCTACGTCTTCGAGGGACGCGGCGAGGGGGTGCGCACCGCGGCCAACGGCACCAACACCGCCAATCAGAACTGGTACGCCGTCTGCGGATTGGTCGGCGGATCCTCCTCCTCCTACGACACCATCACCGCGAACCTGCTGGACGCCTTCCGCACCGCCATCGCACGGCTGCGGAGTCAGGGGGGCGCCGCCCGGGCGATCAACGGCCACCGCAACCAGTTGGCCACCGAGTGCCCCGGGAACCTCTACCGGTACGTGCAGGACGGCTCCCTGGAACCGCCCGGCGGCCGGACCCACACCGTCCGGGAGGGCGAGACCCTGTACTCCATCGGCAGGCGGTACGGCGTTCCCTGGCAGCGGATCGCCGAGGCGAACGGCATCACCTCGCCGTACACCATCTTCGTCGGTCAGGTGCTGGTCATCCCGGATTCCTGAGTCCCGGCACCGATCCCACCGGGGTACCGCCCCACCGGCCACGACTCCCGGTGGGGGGCTCCCCGGTGGGATCGACTCAGCCGAGGTCCGCGGCGATCGCCCTGCCCGCCACCCGGCCGGAGAACAGACAGCCGCCCAGGAAGGTGCCCTCCAGCGCCCGGTAGCCGTGCATCCCCCCGCCCCCGAAC
>NZ_VKHS01000034.1 GCF_014141525.1 Streptomyces calidiresistens | reverse complement strand
GGGTGGGGGTGGTGTGCCCCGGGTTCTGGGAAGCCCGGGGTGGCTCCGTTTGTCTTCGGTCTCATCCGAGGTCGGTTTCGAAGAGGAGGTCGGTCAGCCGTGCTGCGGCGTCCGGCCGTCCGATGGCCGCGGCGTTGTCCCCCATTCGCCGTCGTTGTTCCTCCGAGTTCAGGAGTGCGTCGAGTTCGTCGCGCAGTCGGTCGGTGCGGGCGTCCTCGCCCACCAGGGCGAGGGCCGCTCCCCGGGATTGGAGGTGGCGGGCGTTGTGTGCCTGTTCTCCTCCGGCCGAGGTGGCCAGGGGAACGAGGAGGGAGGGTTTGCCGAGGGCCGTCAGTTCGGCGATCGTCCCGGCGCCGCTGCGGGCGATCACCACATCGGCCAGGGCCAGCACGTCGGGCAGTTCGGGGCCGACGAAGGCGGTGGGTCGGTAGCGGGCGGCGAGTTCGGCCGGCAGCATCCCGGCCGCCGCCCGGGCGTCCTCCACGGAGGTGGTCCCGCACTGGTGGATCACGTTGGCCTTCGTCAGCAGCTCGGGCAGCAGTTCCAGCACCATGCGGTTGATCTGCACGGCACCCTGCGCGCCGCCGGTGACGTAAACGGTGGGCCGCCCGGGGTCCAGGCCCAGGGAGGCGCGGGCCTTGTCGGGGTTGCCGGTCAGCAGTTCGGGGCGGACCGGGTTGCCGGTGATACGCGCGTTCGCCGCGTCCGGCAGCAGCGGCAGGGTCGCCTCCGAGGAGACCGCGACCCGGTCGGCCACCCGGGCCAGGACCCGGTTGGCCAGCCCCAGGCGCACGGTCTGCTCGTGGATGACCAGGGGGCGGCGGGCCATCCGGGTGGCCAGGCCGACCGGGACGGCCACGTAGCCGCCGGTGGACAACACCACGTCCGGAGCGGTCTCGCGGATGATGGCGCGGGCCTGTGCCACCCCCAGCGGTACGCGTCCCATGTCCTTGATGTTGGTCGGGGAGGCGAGCTTCAGCGGGTTGGCCGAACGACGGAGCCTGCCGGTGGCCACCGTGCGGAAGGGGATGCCCTCCTGCTGCGCCACCCGGGCCTCCAGACCGGTGGGGGTGCCGACCCACACGGTCTCCAGGCTTCCGCCCACCGCCGCCAGGCGGGCGCCGGCCTCGCGCACCACGGTGAGCGCGGGGTAGGTGTGGCCGCCGGTTCCCCCGCCGGTGACCAGCAGGCGGAACGGCCGGTGGAGGCGGGACAGGCGGCTGTCGAGAGGGTTCACGTGATCTCCGTTCCTCGGGGCTCGGGCCCGCCGGACGATAGTGCTTGCGGCAAGGCCGGACGGGACGCCGCCCGGGTCCACTCCCGGCGCTCACCCAACTGCTCGTCCTGTCGCCGGTGGTGCGTGACCGCCCGGGATTCATCCTGTCGGGTGGGGGTGAGGTGGGCCGGGCGCGGCAGGGTGTCGGAGATCAGCAGTTGGCCGTGTCGCATGGTGCGTTCCCACACGTCCCGGACCTCGTCCACCTGCGGGTGGATGGAGAACAACGCCTCGGCGAACACCGGCCCGGTGGCGAGCTCGTGGTCCATGCGGTGGAGGGTGACGCCGTCGGGTCGGCGTTCCCACCGCCCTCGCGCATCTGGTGGGCTTGTCGGGGTCGTGGCCTGTGAACGGTGTGCCGTTCAGATGAGGCGTTCGAGGACGTTGGCGGGCCAGTGGCCGAGCCAGTGGGCGGTGGTGGAGGGGTGGGGCTCTTTGTGGGTGGCTCCGTCGTGGGGGAACAGTTCGGTGGGGGCGATGTAACCCTCGCCGGGGTGGATGCGGATGCGCACGCAGTGGGTGGTGTGGCCGGTGGCGATGTACCGGCGGAAGTCGTCGGTGTGGGGTTGGTGGTCCGGGGTGGATTGGAGGGCGCGGCAGATCGTTCGGATGTCGATGGTGGCCAGGAGCAGGTGGCGGTCGCCGGGACCGAGGTTGTAGCAGAGGCGGCGTCGGGATCGGTGGCGGGCGGCCAGGAGGTGCCGGTCCCAGTTGTCGATGTGGAGGCCGATGCGCTGTCCGCCGTCACCGTTGCAGGTTGTGGTGCGGGCGTCGGCGGGGCTGTGGGATCGGCCGAGGTGGACGGCGTCGGGGTCCCCGAGCGGAGCGACGAGGTCCGCGAGGTGGGTGGGAGCGGCACCGACGGGCAGCGCGACGAGTTCGACGAGTGCGTGGTCGGGGGTGTGCCGGTCGGCGGTGACGGCGGTCAGGTGCTCGTCGGTCAGCGGCTGCCAGGCATCGGCGGGGAGGACGGCGCCGTCTTCGTAATCCGGGTCGTCGTGTCCCGTATGGACGGTGGTGATTTCGTTGCGCTCCCGGAGGGCCTCGGGGCTGGTGTGGGCGATCTTGAGGTCCATGGCGGTCATCCGGGTTCGAGGTCGTCGGTGTAGGTGATGTCGAGATCGGTGGTCAGGGCGTGGGCGAGTTCGCTCGGCTGGTGGCGGTCGATGAGGACCTCGCGCAGGTTGGTGACACCGCGGACGGTGGAGAGGTCGTTGCCGCTGAGGTCGGTGCGGTGGTAGCGGCCGGGGCCGAAGTCGGTCAGACGCAGGGTGCAGCGGTCGAAGACGGCGTGGGAGAGGTCGCAGCGCTCCAGGAGGGCTTCGGTGAGCACGCAGCGCGTGAAGACGACCGGTCCGGTGGCGCGGATCCCGGTGAGGGTCGCGTAGTCGAGCCGGCAGGTGTCGAAGACGACGTTGTCGAGGGTCGATCCGGTCAGGGTGGCGCCCATGAGCTTGCAGTCGCGGAAGAGGACACGACTGAACCTGCCGGCTGTGATCTCGGCGGTGCCGAGATCACAGCCGGTGAACTCCACGGAGTCGACCCGCATCTCCTGCAGATGGACGCGTTTGGCGGTCAGCCCGGTGACGTCGCCGGTGATGAGGCGGGCGTGGGTGAGGTCCAGGTCGCGGAGGTCGGCGCCGGAGTATCGGAAGTCCTGGACGACGCCGCGTCCGCTCTCCAGGGACGTGACGTTGGTGAGGTGGAGCCCGGGCTCGTTCAGGTTCGGGAGGGTGGCCGTGACTCGGCCGAAGGTCTGTTCCGTCATGGGGTGGGCGCTCCGGTGGGGGCGGCGTCGGTCCCGCGGGGCCCGGAGACGCCGCGGGACCGACGCGGGCGGTCACTGCTTCTTGTTCCAGTTGTCCCGGGTGGGACGGTTGTCGAAGGCGCTTCCCCCGGCGTTGTCCCGAGTGGACTGGTGGTCGAACATGTTCAAGGAGTTGCGGAGGGAGGACAGGACCACGTGGCCGTTGGCCAGTGACGTTGGGGACGGACTCGATCAGCCACTACCCCCCTCCATGCCGTGCCCGATGCGGAGCAGGGCGGGATAGCCACCGAGACGGGCCGGTCCTCGGATGGTCGGGTCGGGATTGAGGCGGCGCCAGAACTTCGTGGCAGGGCCCCGGCCGGCGTATAGGCGATAGAACGGGTGGGGGCGGTGCGAGCTGTCGTTGACGGCCTCGGCCGGCGCGGGTCCGGCCTACAGCAGGTGCCCCATGGGGCACCTGCTGTAGGCCGGAGGCAACGCCCTCGGGTCCCAGCCGCAGACCGGTACGTGGCGATCAGCCTCGGCAGGGGATGCAGGGAATGCAGGGGCGAAGTGCACAGAGCCATTCCCGCCGGGGGATAAGCACGACGAAGTTCCCGACCCGACGAGTGATCTTGATCGTGGACTTGCCTACCAGGACCTTCACCCTTTCCTTCATCCGGGCATTGAAGGCGCTCCCGTGGCAAGGCCGGCGAGCGGGAGGCCGACGAGACTGATGGCGAGGACGATCAGGGCGGCGGCGAGGAGGAAGGCGGCCAGGTGGCGGCGTGCTTCGCCGATGCGCCGGGCCAGGAACTTCCGGATCGCGCGCCGGAGGCTCACGTCCGAGCTCCGAAGCGGTGTCGTGGAAAGGGCTCCATGGCCCCGAACGGCCACACGGCACGGGCTGCGGCCTCGAAGGAGGCGGAGGGGCCCATGGGAAGCCGGAGAAGGACACCGAGAAGGAGCTTGTGGGACACGACGAGTACACCGCCCCGGTGCCCCGCGAGGTGGTGGAGATGGGCGGCGGCGTGAGTGGCCCGCCTGTGGAGGGCGACGAGGGATTCGCCGTCCTCGTACGCGAGATGGGGGTTCGTGTGACGGAGAATCCGCCAGGCCCGGTAAGCCGGGGGACAGGTCTCCGAGGTGGTGCCCTGAATGCTCGTGGGCGCACGCCACTCGACGAGCAGGTCGCTGGTGGCAATCACGGGGAGGCCGGTGAGGGAGCCGAGGGTCTCCGCCGTCTGGCGGGCGCGGAGGAGGGGGCTGGTGACGATGGCGGTGACGCTGTCGGGAGGAGGTGGCATGCGGCGGAGTTGGTCGCACCCCTCCGCGCTGAGCGGTGCGTCGGGCGGGGCGTGGTGACCGAGGCGATGGCCCTCGTAGGCGGCGTGCCTCATGATGTGGATGTCAGCCAAGGAGCCGGCCTCCGTCGACACGCACGGTCTGACCGGTGATGAAGCCCGCGTCGTCGCCGGCGAGGAAGGCCACGGTGGCGGCGACATCCTCGGGAGTGCCACGATGCCGGACACACTGGCGGGCGAGTTGGCGGACGGTCATGGCCTCGCCGTCCTCGACGACGGTGTCCTCGGCGGGGACGCGGATGGATCCCGGGGCGACACAGTTGGCGGTGATCCCGGAGGGGCCGAGCTCGCGGGCGAGGGCCCGGGTGAGCCCTTCCAGCCCGGCCTTGGCGCTGATGTATCCGGTGAGGTCGTGGCGTCCGGCGGCGGCCAGGACGGAGCCGATGGTGATGATGCGGCCGTGGCCCCGGTCGACCATGTCCGGGGTGAGGGCCCGGGCGAGGTGGTAGTGGCTGGTCAGGTTGGTGTCCAACGCCTCGTGCCAGGTATCGGTGCTCATCGCGTGCCACGGGACACGGGGATAGGCGCCGGCATTGCTGACGAGGATGTCGATGGGGCCGAGCCGTTCGGTGGCCCTGCGGCACAGACTCCGGACGGCATCGGGGTCGCGGAGGTCCGCTTGCAGCGGTACGGCCTCGCTCCCCGCGTCGGTGAGCTCACCGGCTAGGGCTTCGGCCGCGGGCTGGTCGTCGAGGTGGGTGAGCGCGATGTCGGCACCGAGGGCCGCGAGGCGGCGGCAGAGTGCCGTGCCGATGCCGCCGGTGGCTCCGGTGATCAGCGCGGTGCGTCCGTTCAGCGGACCGGGCATGTTGCCTCCGGGGTGAGGAAGAAGGATTGGGGGGCGAAACGGGGGCTCATGACGTCCGCGAGTCGGCAGACGAGGACGAGCCTTTCCCGGGGCGTGAGGTCGCCGAGGTGGTGGACGGCGAGGATGCGCATGGCGATGTAGGGGCGCAGGATGTCGGCGAGATCGGTGTCGGGCCACAGGGCGGCGGCGACGGGCTCGACGAGGCGGCGCCAGTAAATCTCCGCGGCCGTGCGCCGGGGCTGGGAAAGTCTCGGCACGTAGTCGACGGTCAGGGTGCGGCGGGTGGTGTCGATCCGGGTCCGGTGGACCACCGGGGTGTTGGCTGCCAGATGGGCGAAGGTGGCGGGGTGGTCGGTGAAAGCCCCCGGGTTGTGGGTGGGCACAAGCCAGCCACCGAGGACGGTGGTGTACCAGAGGAAGTTGGCGAACTCGCCCGCGATGCTGTTCGGTCCGGCGGTGTCGAGGTCCAACCACGCCGGCGGATGGGCGAGGTTGAGGTCGGTCGGGTCGCCCTGGGTGAGGGCCGCCCAAACCGGTTCCCCGGTCCCGAAGTGTCGTTTGAGGCGGGTGAGGGTGGCCGCCCAGTCGAGGTGCGACTCGGTGCCGTTGATCCGCAGGGTGTGGTCCCGGATTCGGGACAGGGGGAGGTGGGCGCGGCCGTCGGTGAGGAACGGGTCGGCGTCGGCGTAGTAGTGGTCGAGGCGTCCGCCGGGTGCGGCGCGGTCCCAGTAGAGCTTGCGTACCAGCTGGGCCGGTGGAGTGAGACGTGCGGTGTCGAGGATGACCGTGCGGTAGTGGTCGGTGAGGTCGTGGAGGTACCGCTTCAGGTCGGGGGTCGGCCGGTCGGTGTTGAGGAGGTCGAGCAGGAGGCCGTGGTCCCGACCGATGGGAAGCCGTTCGTAGGCCAGGAGTCGGCCGCCGGGAACGCGCAGGTGGGCGTGGAGGGTGGGTACGCGGTAGTGGTCGCGGACGCTGTGGTGGCCGCGGATTTCCTCGCGGGCCTCGCCCGGGTGGCGGGTGTACTTGAGCAGGAGCGGTCGGCCGGCGAGGTTCGCGGGCAGCACCAGGTTGCGGGTGAACCGGCGAAGAGGGCCGATGGACCACCGGCGGGTGTCGGCGAAGGGCGTCACGGCCGGCCCCCGGTGAGGAGGCGGACGGCGATGTGAGCGAGGCGGTCCGGGGTGATGGCGGCCAGGTGGGCGTCTTCGGTCGGAGGAACGACGGCGTCCCGAACGGGGCACAGGTCACCCTGGTGCATCAACTCGGCGAACCCGGTGGCCACGGCGTGGTGGTGGGGCAGACCGGTGTTCCACTTGCCGGCGCTGTGGCGGGCGTGCAGGCCGATGACCTGCGGGCCGGTTCCGTCCCGGGTGCGGGAGAGGGCGGCCAGGTGGGTCAGGCCGGTGTCGTTTCCGATGACCAGGGAGCAGTGGGGCAGGAGGTCGGCGACATCATCGGCGGGGAGACCGTCCAGACGGAGACTCTGAACCCGATCCCGGGCGTCCGCGGCCGTGATCCGGATCCCGCTCGCCGGTTCCCCGCCGATGAGGAGGAGGCGCACGGAGGCGTCGAGGATCTCGGCGACCCGTCGGGCGACCGCGGTGAAGCGAGGGGCCGTGTAGTCCTTGAGGTCCGCACGGCTGGTGGCCGTGATGGCGGCGAGCGCGACGCCGTCGAGCCATCCCATGGCCCGGAGGCGGTGCACCAGCCGATTGGGGCGTGCGGTGAGCCGGGGGGTGAACGGCGGCTCGGACGGCAGGCGGATGCCGAGGCGACGTTCGAGCGCCAGGTAGTGGCGGTCCGGGAGGGCGGTGTGCACGACTCCGTCGCTCGACCAGCAGGGAGGTGCCGTCGGGTCGCAGACCAGGGCGAGTGTCGCGTCGGAGCCGCGAGCCGTGATGCCGGCCCGGTCACCGATCACGAGGCGCGGGCCTTCGCTTCCTGCGGGGGAGGTGGCGGGGGTGAGGAGTCCCGTGCGGTCGATGAGTTCGGTGTGGGGTCCGGAGGCATGCACTGTCGGGGGCGCGACGTGGCGCCGTTCTCCCAAGCGGTCCAGGGCGGCCCGGGCGGTGGCCAGGGCCAGGAGGCTGTCGCCCAGCTTGTCGTGGAAGGCCAACTCCACCCGGGTGCAGTCACGCATCCGTTCCACCAGGATCTCGGAGGCGGGGAGGGGGAGGGCCGTACCGGGTCCGATGGCGGCGCGGTCGTAGCCGAGGGGCACCGAGTGCACATCGCCCGCGAGCGCCCTTCGGGTGCCGGGGCGGAAGGCGGGGGGCGGTGTCGTGGTGGTCATCGGGAGGCGCCGAGCCGGGTGAGGCAGACCAGAGGAAGGTCGAGATCGGCGAGGCGGGAGCGTCCTTCCTCTTCGGTGTCCTCCACGAGACAGGCGGCGCCGAGGGGGAGAGCCCCGGCCTCCCGAAGACGGACGGTGAGGTCGGCCAGGGTCCGGCCGGTGGTGATCTCGTCATCGACCAACAGGATCCGTTGGCCGGCCGAGATGCCGTAGGCGAAGACCTCGGTGCGGTTGGCGTGCGGTTCGGTGAAACGCACGCGTCCCTTCAGGGGGAGGTCCAGCTTCCAGGCGATCTTGTACGGCAACCCGGCGGCGGCGGTGAGTGCGACGGTGGGGAGGATGCCGCCGGCGTCCAGACCGAGTACGAAATCGACGCCGTTTCCGACTGCCGGGATCTCCCGACGGACGCGCTGCCACAGTTCGCCGCCGGCAGCGGTCAGGTCCGACGGTCGGACGGATGCCTCCAGCCCGTCCAGGGAGTGGATGACCCGTTCGGGGCGGCCGGCGGGGCCGACGCCGAGGCGTTCGACGACGCGGGCCGTGAACGGCGTCGGGACGGTGAGGGTTTCGGGCATGGCGAAGCTCCTGTGGGTGGTGGTGGAAAAGAAAGGCGCCGGTGGGGGCGGGGCGCCGGTGACTAGGCGGCCGTGTCCTGCGCGTACCGGGTCAGAAACCGGTCGGCGGCCTCGATGACGACGGGCAGTACCTCGTCCGCCCTGCCCTCGCGCCAGGCGGCGGCGACTTCCGCCAGCGGTGGGAGGGCGAGTGCCGGGAAATCGGGCAACGATGACGCAGCGGTGAGAATCCGGTCGGCTCCGTCCCGCCACACGTCGTGTTCGCGCAACAGAAGCCGGCAGGCCAGCACGATGTGTTTGTACAACGGCCTCAACCGGTCCGCCCGGGCCTCGGCACGCAGGCGGCGCATGGTGAGGACGACCTGCGGGAGTTCCCTGGTCGCCGCCAATACGAGGTCCCGTCGGCTGATGTGGGGCAATGCGAGACCGGGGGTCACAAGGAGGGCGGGGCCGCCCTCCTGGAGCCGGTGGAGCGAGAAGGCCAGACGAGGTGTGAGCCGGTGGGCGCTCACCTCACCGGGGGTGATCAGCGTGGGCCCGACCGGCGCGGCTCCGTTCAACGCCTCCCGGTAGCGGGCGACCGCGAAGGCCACCTCTCCGGCGGCCCCGGAGTCGGCGATGACCAGGAGGTCGAGATCGGACCATCCGGCGATCCAGGCGTGCTCACCGGCACTGCCGGTGAGGGCGACGAGGCCGATCGCGGGGTCCCGGTCGCGCAGTTCCTCGACGAGGTCGGCGGTCGCGGCGGCGACCGCCGGGGGAAGGCCCAGGCCGTAGGGGGTGGTGGTCCGTGGACCGGTCGTCCCGGTGGTTGCGGCGATACGCCGCAACCGGGCACGGAGGGAGATGACGCTGCCGGAGTTGTCGATGACGTGGTCGGCGAGAGCAGCCACCCGATGGGCACCCCGGCTCATCTTGATCTCATCCTTGGCCGCCACCACCCGCGCCGTCGTCCCCGAACGTCCCACCCGCTCGGGAAAGGCGGCGTCCAGGTACACGATCCGCAGCCGATCACCCATCAACCGCTTCAACTCGCCGATCGACAGGTCATCGTGCACCGACTCGATGGTGAACAGCCGTTGATCGACGTGCCCCTCGGCGAACCGGTTGAGCTCGTCGAGAAGCAGCTCGGCCCGGCGTCGAGGGGACAGGGCGTAGGGGTTGGCCAGTCCATGGCGTTCCGCGGCCTGGCGGAAGAGGTAACCCATCTTGAGGCGCTGCGCTCCGCAGGTGTGCTGGAGGAACATCGCGCTGGTGCTCTTGCCGCATTCGCTGAGGCCGCCGAAGGCGATGACCCGTTCCAGACGGGGGTGGGGGGCGATGCCCACGGTGCCGCCACCGGCCCGGCCGTAGAGCTTGTGCCGAGCGGCGGAGGGAAGACGCACCCGGCCCGCGCACACCGCCGCTGCCAGGGCGTCCACGGCGGCCCCCAGCTCGGTGCGTTGGCGCAGGAGTGCGGGGACGCGGTGCCGGGCCAGGTCGTCGCGCTCGGCGGCCCGTTCGTTGTGCCAGATGCGCAGGGTGAGGACGGAGAGACGGTCCACGGCCGAGGCCAGGGTCTCTGTGTGGGGAGGAAGGTCGAGATGGGTGCTCGCCGCCAAGCCGACCAGGATGTCGTCGGCGCGCTCCGCCAGGGCGTTGCGCTCCGCGTTGAGCTGATCGATCTCCCGCTTCGCATCGGCCACACCGGCGGCGGGGAGGTCGGGGTCGCGAACCCTGTCCTCGGCTTCCCACAGGCGGCCGTTGACCGTGTGCAACCTGGTGAGGACATCATCGAGACGTCGCCGGTCCTTTTCGCCCAGCGAGCTCGTGGCACGTGCCAGGCCGGGGGGAAGCACCAGCGCAGGGGCATGGTCGGTATTCATGGAGGGCTGCTCCTTTCCGCCTGCGGTGGAGTCGGTAGGTGGGAGGAGAGGTGGCGGACCACCTCGGCGTGGATGTCGGCGGCGGAGCGTTCCTCGCACAGGACAACCGCCGCATACGTCCCGCGCTCGGCCTGCCGGAGCAGGGTGCTGTGCAGGAGCCGCTGGTAGGCCGGGTAGACGCCGGTCCACGGCCGGCCCTCGCGGGCGCTGGTGATCGCGTAGCTGCGTTCCGCGTCGAGGGAGGGCAGCAGCAATACCGGGGACTCGGGCGGGGAAGTGGTGCCGACGAGCGCTGTCACGCGGTCCAGGGCGGCCGGTACGGGCAGGTCGTCCTTCAACGCGGACGTGGCGGCGGCGACCGCCAGCAGCATCGGCAGTCCCCGGTCGAGGAGACCGACGCGGCCGGGCCCTCTGGCTTTCGCCCGATGGGTGTGCCCCGCCGCCAGCATCCGCGTCAGCTCCGCCGTGGTGGAGGTCTCGAACCACCATCGCGCGTAATCCCGTCCCGCGACCCGTCGCCACGTCCCCCGGTCGTGCTCGTGGATCGAACCCAATCTCTGAAAACGCGAAGTGCGTTCGGCCAGCAGGCGGAGCTGTGTGGTCTTGCCGACGTTGTCCGGCCCGTTGAGGCTGACGAAATCCGGGAGACCGGCCATCGACGATCAGGTGGCGCGGACCGGCCGGTCCAGGACCGAGCGGATCGCCTCGGTGTTGTTCGCCGCGAACTCCGCCAGCGGGGGAGGCATCAGTTCCGTGGCCCGGATCGCCTCGGCGGTGAACGGAATGCGCACCACCTCGTAACCGCCGCGCTCGGGCCTGGAGAACTCCGTCCCGGTCCGTACCGACTGGTCCATGAACTCCAGCCGGGCGGCGAAGATGTGCTGCACCCCCAGGCCGTCGTCCAGCTCATCGGTCACCAGGTGCACGAGTTCGGCACGGCCCACCGTTCCTCCGAGTTCCTCGAAGACCTCCCGGCGCAGGGCGTCCTCAAGGCTCGCGTCCTCATCCTCGACCCCTCCACCCACGGTTACCCAGTACGGCTCCCTACCGGGCCGGGTGCGCTTGATCAACACCAGCTCGTCACCGTCGAGCAGAAGGGCGCGAGCGCTGCGTCTGACGATCCCGGTCACTTTCGGCCTCCTCGCCGCACCGGCGGGTTCCTCACCCGGTGTGAGGTTGCGCTTCCCCGCTGTGCTGAACCAGCATGGGGTACTCCGGCCGTCCCGGGGAGGACCGGCCGCCGTACCGGCGCTGCACCGGTGCCGAACCGACCGGCCCGGAACGGGTGGTTGGGTTCGCATTCGGGCAGGGGGACCGATGATGGTGACGGTGCAGCGATGGACGGGGCGCGAGGCGCGGCTGCTTCGTGAGGCCCTGCGAATGACGCTGCGTGAGTTCGCGGCCCACCTGGGGGTCAGCGATCGCGCGGTGTCCAAGTGGGAGGCGGGGGCCGATGGTTACGTGCCCCGCTCCGAGACCCAGGCACTTCTCGACACCGCGCTGACCCGCTCGGCGGAGGAGGTCCGGACCCGATTCGCCGCTTCCATGGGCGGCACGGCCGAGGTCGAGCGCCCAACCGGCGAGGAGGACATCCATCTCGACTCGCACAAGTTCGTGCCCGCCTACATCGGCCCCGACCGTGCCCGCGCCCTGTTGGCCGACCTGCGGTCCGGCCCGATCGACTCGTGGTTGGAGAGCGCGTCACTACGCGTGGAACACCCGGATGCCCGCACCTGCACGCTCCACATCGCGGCCTGCGGCACGGCGCTTTTCCACATCGTCCAGGAACGACGCCCGCGGTCGCTCACCGAACTCGCGGTCTGGCGCTACCGCAGCTACGCCTCCGACCTCCCCTGGACCGCCCGGGCCCTCGGAGAGCTGTTGGGGGACGCCTGCGACTCCGAGCCCGAGTACGTGCTCTCGCTGTACTGGCTCCACTCCGGCCCGTGGGCCGGGCAGGAGTTGCACGCCGCGGTGCGCCTGCTGTCGACTCCATCCGTCCTTGTGGACCGAGGAGCTCCGGAAGGACCCGCCGGACTGGGTGAATCCGTCGAGAAGTCCCTCATGGCCTCCGGGTTCGACCATCCCGAAGTCGTTCCCTTCGGCGTCCGGGGCGTCTCCGTCGGCTACGCGGGATGGTCCGGCGTGGCGTACGCCGCCCGTGCACCGGAACGCAGCCTCACCATCGACGAACTCGTGGCCTGCGAGCTGAGCGTGCAAACCCTGTGGTGCTACTCCCGCCACATCCAGCGTCTGATCGAGGACGGCGGGGATCCCTCGACGCCCGACCGATACGGCTGGCGATTCCTGCGTGCCGCGTACTCTCGGCTTACGACAGCGCGCCCTCGTGAGACGGCGCAGCACTGCCTGATGCGGGAGGCGATCGTGAGAACCAGCGGCCTCGCGGGACGGTTGCGGGAAGCGCAGGACGCGTTGCGCGAGAGCGCCGGCTGAAGGGACGCGAGGCCATGCACCGCATCAATCCGGAGCGTTCGGCGCTCGTGGTGGTCGATGTCCAGAACGGCTTCGTCAACGAGCACAGCCGACACGTGGTGCCGGTGGTGGTGGAGTTGGTCCGTGAGTGGAGCGCCGTGGGCGGGGCGGTGGTCTTCACCCGGTACCGCAACTATCCCGACAGCCCGTACGAGCGGTTCTTCTCCTGGACCCGGTTGCAGGGCCCGCCGGAGACCGACCTGGTCCCCGAACTCCACGACCTCGCGGGGGAAGCCGCCGCGATCATCGACAAGACCGGCTACTCCTTCTTCACCCCCGCAGCCGAGCGCCTGGTCACCCAACAGGGGTGGGGTGACCTGGTCTTCTGCGGGATCGCCACGGAGAGCTGTGTGTTGAAGTCCGCGGCGGACGCCTTCGAGCGCGGTCACTCGCCCTGGCTGGTCACCGACGCCTGTGCCAGTGACGCCGGGCCGGCCGTGCACGAGGCCGGGCTCCTGGTCGCGCGCCGGCTCATCGGCCGGGGCCAACTCATCACCACCGAGCACGTCCTCACCCCCGCCCGGGAGGTTCGCCGATGACCCCGGATCTACTGATCATCGGTGGCGGCCCGGCCGGCTGCGCCGCCGCGCTCACCGCCGCCGGTGTCGGCATGCGCTCCCTGCTGGTGGAGCGGGAAGGCCGGGTGTGCGGGAAGCTGCACCACATCCCGGCCCTGAACAACGTCCTGGGCGGCTTTCGCACCGGTCCCGACCTCGCCGCCGCCGTCACGGCCGACCTCGCTGCCAACCCACTGTGCGGGGTGATGACGGGAACGGCGGTCACCGGCATCGATCCGGGCCGGGACGGCGTCACGATCACCCTGGACACCGGCGCGCGGCACACCGCCCCGCACGCCGTCCTGGCCACCGGCGTCGGCCCCCTCCAACCGGCCGACTGCCCCTGGATCACCGCCCCGGCGGGGATGCGGCTCCCAACGCTGTGGGAGGCCGATGCCGGGGAGGCATCCGGTGGAACCTGGCTGGTGTTGGGAGCCGACCGGCCGTTGGGCACCCTCCTGCGGGCCCACCCCGACGCCGATCTCAAGCTGATCGTCCTGCACGGACACGAGGACGCCTACAAGATCGAGGAGGTCGCCGACGACGCCCGGGTCACCCCCATCCCCGTGGAGGGCGTCACGCTCGACACCACCGGGGGCGGCGTACCCACCGCTCTGGCCCACCTGCCCGGAGGGGAGCGGATGGTGTGGCGGGCGGACGCGGTGTTCGCCAACCTCGGCAGCGCCCCCACCGCCCCGCCGGGCGCGGCCCGGGACGCCTCCGGCCACTGTCCCGCCGACCTCCAACCCCCCCGCCTCATCCCGGCCGGCGACATCCGCTCCGCCCGCTTCCAGCGCATCATGACCGCCACCGGCTCCGGCGCCGAAGCGGCCCTCCGCGCCTACTACGCCACCCGTGACCTTTCGATGTGAGCCGGTACCCGCGAAGCGCTCCCCGGGCCACGCCGGTCAACGGGATCTCTCCGACTGTCATGTCCGGGTACCGGCCAGCGATCTCCCCGGGGGAACAGTTCGGTGGGGCCGTCTGGCGTTCGTCGAGGGCGGCGCCGCGAGTTCGACAGGCGTGTGGTGAGCGCTCTTCGGGCGCGCAACGGGCACGCGGGCGCTGATGGGTCCCGACAACGAAGAAGGCCCGGGTCTGTGACCCGGGCCTTCGTGCTGGAGCGGGCGACGAGAATCGAACTCGCGCTCTGAGCTTGGGAATCACCGACGCTTTCGCGCGGGAACCCTTTCTGACCTGCGGAAACCCCCTCCTCCCCGTCCGGCCCAGAGGACTCCTGAACACCGCTGTTAACCGGTGTTGTCCGCTCCGAAGGGCACGGATGGGGCACGCCCGTCACCCATCGGCCGGCGGGAGGTTCACGCGGGTCAGCGTCTCGATGACTGAGTGGGCGCGGGCGACGCGGAGGTTGGGGGCCGCTCCCGGTAGGGCGGGTGAGACCCATAACGGGTTCCATAGGGGTGCCCCGGCCGAAGGTTGAGAGGGTCGGTCAGAATCGGCACGTTCATCCCGTGAGTCCTTTCCAGCCTCGCCACTGAAGCTGCGATGTGGAGCGTCTGGACGAAAATCCCTTGCGGTCAAGGGTGGTGATCGTCCTACGGTTGCTTCCCGTGACCATCGAGATGCCCTACCAGCCACTTCCCGTCGACCAGTCGGACGTGCGCTACATTCACGGACCCGATTCCGTTCCACAGCCGAGTGTGCCCGCCGGCGAGACGGTCGAGTTCGAGTGGAGTGGGAGCGAGGTCTATCCGGGAACCGTCCGGAAGTTCTGGGTGCATGTGCCCGCACGGTACGACCCGGCGGAACCGGCGTCCTTGATGGTGTTCCAGGACGGATGGTGGTACCTGGACCCCGCAGGGGAGGTACGCGGCGCGACCGTCCTGGACAACCTCGTTCACCGCGGCGACATACCCGTCACCATCGGCGTGTTCGTCGATCCCGGCGTCTTCCCCGGCGCGGAGAACCCGAAGAACCGCAACAACGAATACGACGCTTTCGATGAGCAGTACGTCACCTTCCTCCTCACCGAGATCATCCCGCAGGTCGCCGAGCGCTATACCATCGCCCGGTCACCCGAAAGGTGGGGCATCTGCGGCGGGAGCAGCGGCGGCAACTGCGCCTTTACCGCCGCATGGCTGCGTCCGGACAAGTTCCGCCGCGTCATCGGATACCTGTCCAGCTTCGCGCAGATACCGGACGGAAATCCCTATCCGGATCTCATCTCCCGCGTACCTCGCAAGCCGCTGCGCATCTTCATGCAAGGCGCCCACCGCGACCTGAACTGGAATGAGCCGCAGCGGAACTGGCTCGCCGAAAACCTGCGCGTGGCAGCCGCTCTCGCCGAAGCGGGCTACGACTTCCGCCTTGTCCTGGGAGACGGCGGACACAGCCCCAACCACGGCGGCGTCCTGCTGCCCGACGCACTGCGCTGGTTGTGGCGGCCCACCGAAGATTGATCGATGCCTACTCATGCAGCCCAGCACCGGCTGCAGTGAGAGGGCTACGTCCTGGTCACATGAAGGTGTGAAGTTCTCCCTAGGCGAGTTCAGGACCGAGATCACTCGCTTGACCAGGAGCATCGTCGCGCTTGCCTACCGGTCCGCGACCGACCTGCCCAGCCTGCACTTGCGCTTCCTGAGCAGGCAGCTCGCCGAGCGCCGCCGCCAGGTCGACATCCCCCGGCGGCGCCTGCCCCCGAAAACGTGACACTGCACCGGGTGGACACCCTGCTCCGGCTGGACGACGCCTACACCGCCATCGAGGTCGCCCAGCGCCTGGAGCCGGCCGCTGTCAGTGCCCTCGGCCGCGAACGCCGGGCCCGTCACCTGATCACCGTGGCCCGCGCCCGCGCACTGACCCGCGAACGGGCTTTGGCCGAGCGTGCCCTGCTGGACGCCGAGCGACTGGCCCCGGAAGAGGTGCGCCGACCGGCGGTGACCCAACTGGTCGGTGAGTTCATGGAACTGGCCTCTTCGCCGAGTGCGGGCTTGACCGCTCTGGCGGGGCGTTGTGGACTGCGGTCATGACCCGGGTGCTCTATCTCATCGCCACCGCGGCCGGTCCGGCGGAGTATGTGGATCGCGGGGTGCGGGCCGCGCGGGGGGCGGGGTGGGATGTGTGTCTGGTC
>NZ_VKHS01000339.1 GCF_014141525.1 Streptomyces calidiresistens | reverse complement strand
CTCCACCCCGGTCCTCCCCTCCCCGTCGGCGTCGGCGTCCGCGTCCGCCGACGGAACACCCGGGAAGGCGCTCCGGTCCGTCACGAGACTTCCCCGCCGGGTGCCCCGCGTGCACCCGGCGGACACGGAACCGACCCGGACACGACCCGTGGACGGTTCCCACCCCGGATCCCCTTCCGGTGACCCCGCCGGGGAGGATCCGTCGGCCGACGAGTCGGCCGAGCGGGACGCCGAGGCGACCCGTGTCCGCATGTCCGCCCTGCAGGACGGTTGGCGACGTGGCCGCCGTGAGCGGGGGCCCGGGGCCGGCACGCCGGCTCCGGGGGACACCGCACCACCGAAACACCACGAGGGGCAGGAACGATGACCGCAGCGGAGGCCGGCGCCGACCGGCGAACCACCGGTGACCGGGGAGAACTGGACTGGTTGCTGGACGAGTTGGTGGGGCGGGTCGGCAGCATCCGCCACGGTCTGGTGCTCTCGGGGGACGGCCTGCCCCGGGGGACCTCCCGGGGCCTGCGCCGGGAGGACGCCGAGCACCTGGCGGCGGTGGCCTCGGGGTTCCACAACCTCGCCCGCGGGGTCGGCCGGCATTTCGAGGTCGGCTCGGTGCGGCAGACCCTGGTGGAACTGGACGAGGCCTTCCTCTTCGTGGCGGCGGCGGGGTCCGGCAGCTGTCTGGCGGTGTTCGCCGACGCGTCGGCGGACGTGGGGCAGGTCGCCTACGAGATGACCCTGCTGGTCAAGCGGGTCGGAGTTCACCTGGGTACCGCCCCGCGCGCCGGGGACGCCGCGGTCTGATCCGGTCGCGGCCCGCGACCGACGGGGACGGGGCGGGCCCCGGGGCCCGCCCCGTCCCCGGGCCGATCGACGGAAACCGGGTCCGGCCCACCGCCGTCCGCCGTGCCGATCTGGTGTGTCGACCCGCGGCGTGGCATCGTCCTGCGGGTGATCCGCCGCGGGATCCCACCGGAGCCGCGGCGGACACCCGGCGACGCCGCCCCGCGCGGCGCGTCCCGTCCCGTGGATCCGGGAGGGACGGGCCGGTCGACACCCGATCCGATCGATCCCCGGGAGCCGCCATGACCCCGACCACCGGCCCGGAACCGGAGCCCACCGCCCCGACCGTGCTGTGGCGTCCCGACGCCGACACCGTCGCCGACGCCCGCCTCACCGCGTTCCACGCCCGAGCCGCGGAACGGTACGGGGCCCCCGCCCCCGGCGGGGAGGATCCGGCGGCCGACTACCGCGCCCTGCACCGCTGGTCGGTCACCGATCCCGATGCCTTCTGGTCCGCCGTCGCGGACTTCTGCGAGGTCTCCTTCGTCACCCCGCCCCGGGCCGTGCTGGCCGACCGGACCATGCCGGGGGCGGTCTGGTTCCCCGGCGCCGAACTCAACTACGCCTGGCACGCCCTGCGGCGTGCCGGGGAGGCCCCCGACGAGCCCGTCGTCCTCACCGTCGCGGAACCCGACGCCGAACCCGTCCCCCGCATGATCACCGGCGCCGAACTGCGGGGAAGGGTCGGGGCGGTGGCGGCCGCGTTGCGCGGGGCGGGGGTACGCCCCGGTGACCGGGTGTGCGCCTACCTGCCCAACGTGCCCGAGGCGCTGATCGCCTTCCTCGCCTCGGCGGCGGTCGGCGCGGTGTGGACCTCGTGCTCGCCGGACTTCGGTCCCCGGGCCGTGCTGGACCGCTTCCGCCAGGTGGAGCCGGTGGTGCTCTTCGCGGCCGACGGCTACCGGTGGGCCGGCCGGACCATCGACCGGACCGGGACCGTCGCCGAACTGCGCCGCGAACTGCCCGGCCTCCGCGCGACGATCCACGTGCCCCTGCTGGGCACCGAGCCCCCCGCCGGGACGACGGCCTGGGAGGAGGTGGTCGCCCGACCCGCGGAGCCGGAGTTCGCCGTCCTGCCCTTCGACCACCCGCTGTGGATCCTGTACTCCTCCGGCACCACCGGACTGCCCAAGGCACTCGTCCAGTCCCACGGCGGCATCCTGCTGGAACACCTCAAGCAGCTCTCCCTCCACTGCGACCTGCGTCCCGGTGACCGGATGTACTGGTACACCTCCACCGGCTGGATGATGTGGAACTTCCTGATCTCCGCCCTGCTGGTGGGGGCCGTCCCCGTGCTGCACGACGGGGCTCCGGCCCACCCCCGCCCCGACGTGCAGTGGCGGGTGGCGGCGGAGGCGGACGCCACGCTCTACGGCACCTCGGCCGCGTACGTGATGGCCTGTGCCAAGGCCGGCGTCCACCCGGGGGAGGACCCGCGCCTGGCCGGCCTGCGGTGTGTGGCCACCACCGGCTCCCCCCTGCCCCCCGACGGTTTCCGATGGCTGCACCGGGAGCTGGGGGACCGGTGGATCGCCTCGGTCAGCGGGGGCACGGACGTGTGCAGCTGCTTCGTCGGCGCGGTGCCCACCCTGCCCGTCCGGGCCGGTGAGCTGCAGGCGGTGTGCCTGGGCACCGACCTGCGGGCCCGGGACGCCGACGGCCGGGAGGTGATCGGCGGGGTGGGCGAGCTGATGGTGGCGCTGCCGATGCCGTCCATGCCCATCGCCTTCTGGAACGATCCGGACGGGGAGCGCTACCGGGAGAGCTACTTCACCGGTCGTCCCGGCGAATGGCGGCACGGGGACTGGATCACCGTCACCCCGCACGGCGGGGTGGTCATCCACGGCCGCTCGGACTCCACCCTCAACCGTCAGGGGGTGCGGATGGGGTCCGCCGACATCCACGAGGTGGTCGAGCGGCTGCCCGGGGTACGGGAGAGCCTGGTCGTCGGGGTGGAGGAGCCGGACGGCGGCTACTGGATGCCGCTGTTCGTCCACCCGGCCGAGGGGGTGGACCCGGCCGACCTGGCACCGGGCGGTGAACTGCACGACCGCATCCGCGCCGACCTGCGTTCGGAACTCTCCCCCCGCCACGTCCCCGACGAGATCGTCGTGGTGCCGGGGCTGCCGCACACCCTCACCGGCAAGCGACTGGAGGTTCCCGTCAAGCGGCTGCTCTCGGGGACCCCCCTGGAACGGGCGGTGAACCCGGGCTCGGTCGACCGGCCGGAGCTGTTGGAGTTCTTCGTCCGCTTGGCCGCCGAGCGCCGGTCCGCCGCGGCCTGAACCCGGCGCGGTGTCCGTCCCCCCGGCCGGGGGGACGGACACCGCGCCGGCGGTCACCCGCCGGAGAGCACCGCCGTCGCGGCCCGGCGGGCCTCCTCGGCGTCCTCCGCGGCCCGGGCCGCCGCGGCGGCCCGCTCGCACTGGGCCAGCGTGTGGCGTGCCAGTTCGGCCCGCACCCGGGACAGGGCGCCGGAGCCCATGGACAGGCTGGAGACGCCCAGCCCCACCAGGACGCAGGCCAGCAGCGGATCGGCGGCGGCCTCGCCGCACACCCCGCACCCCTTGCCCTCCGCGCGGGCCGCCTCGGCGGCCGTGGCCACCAGGTCCAGCAGCGCCGGCTGCCAGGGGTCCTGCAACCGCGCCACCGCGCCCACCTGGCGGTCGGCCGCGAAGGTGTACTGCGACAGGTCGTTGGTGCCCAGCGAGAGGAACTCGACCTCCTGCAGCACCGAGCGGGCCCGCAGGGCTGCCGAGGGGATCTCCACCATCGCCCCCACCCGGGCCCGCAACCCCGCCGCGCGGCAGGCCTCGGCGAACGCCCTGGCGTCCGCCCGGTCGGCCACCATCGGGGCCATCACCTCCGGCTGGACCGGCAGACCCTCGGCTGCCCGGGCCAGGGCCCGCAGCTGACCGGCCAGTACCTCCGGGTGGTCCAGCAGGGCCCGCAGCCCGCGCACCCCCAGCGCCGGGTTCGGCTCCTGCGCGGAGGACCCGGGGGCCCCGGGGGATCCGGGGGAGAGGAAGGGCAGCGGCTTGTCCGCGCCCGCGTCCAGCACCCGCACCACCACGCGACCCTCCGGGAAGGCCTCCAGGACCTCCCGGTAGGCGGCGGCCTGCACCTCCTCGGAGGGCGCCTCGTCACCGGCGTCCAGGAAGAGGAACTCGGTGCGGAACAGGCCGACGCCCTCCGCCCCCGCCTCCACCGCGGCCGGTACGTCCGAGGGCCCGCCGACGTTGGCCAGCAGGGGCACGGCGTGACCGTCGGCCGTGGCGCCCGGCCCCGTCGCGGAGCGGGCCGCCTCCCGGCGCTCGCGGGCCACCCGGGCCAGTTCCTCGCGCTCGCGGGGGCCGGGGTCCACCAGCACCTCGCCGGTGCTGCCGTCCACCCCGACCACCACGCCCTCGGTCAGGTCGGTGGCGCCCCGCAGCGCCACCACCGCGGGCACCCCCAGCGCCCGCGCGAGGATCGCGCTGTGGCTGGTGGGACCGCCCTCCTCGGTCACGAAGGCCAGCACCAGGGCGGGGTCCAGCAGGGCGGTGTCGGCCGGCGCCAGGTCCCTGGCCACGAGCACGTAGGGCTCGTCGCTCTCGGGAATGCCCGGCATCGGAACGCCCAGCAGCCGGGCCACCACCCGGTTGCGCACGTCGTCCAGGTCGGCCACCCGGCCCGCGAAGTAGTCCCCGGCGCCCGCGAGCAGGTCGCGGTAGGCGGCGAAGGCGTCGTGCACCGCCCGTTCCGCCCGGTCACCCTCCCCCACGCGGCGGTCCACGTCCGCCATCAGTTCGGGGTCCCGGGCCATCAGCGCCTGTGCCTCCAGGACCGCCCGGGCCTCGCCACCGGCGATCCTGCCGCGGGCCTCCAACTCCCCGGCGACCTCCTCGACGGCCCGCCGGGCGCGCTCGCGCTCCGCGGGGGCCTCCCCGGCGGAGATGCGCTCGGGGGGCGGCTCCAGGACCGCCGTGCCCATGTGCCGGACCTCGCCCAGCGCCACTCCGTGGCTCACCCCGACTCCGCGCAGCCTCGCGTCCATCTCTTCACGTCCCGATGTCGATTGCCGCCCCGGTGTCCCCCGGGGCGGGGGCAGCGGCGCGGCGGCGTGCCGTACCGCTGCCGGTTCCACCCGCTTCCTCCGGTCGCGGCTGGGGTCAGCTCCACAGGAAGAGCGTGTCGCCCGCCCGCACCTCGCCCCGTTCGAGGACGTCGGAGAGGGCGTCCGCCCCGGCGTCCAGGGCGATCACCGGACAGATCGGCGACTTGCCCGCTGCCTCGACGGCGGAGGGGTCCCACCGCACCACCGGCTGACCCCGCTGCACCGTGTCGCCCTTGCCGACCAGGGACTCGAAGCCCTCGCCGCCCAACTGAACGGTGTCGATCCCCAGGTGGGTGAGGACGCCGTGTCCGTCCGCGTCCACCACCACGAAGGCGTGCGGGTGCAGGGAGACCACGATGCCGGTCAGCGGGGCCACCGCCTCGCCGGCCCCGCGGTGCGGATCGACCGCGGTACCCCGGCCGACCATGGCTCCGGCGAAGACCGGGTCGGGTACCCCGTCGAGCCCGACGACACGTCCGCTCACGGGCGACGAGACGGTGGACATGAGGGCCTCCCGGGGCTCAAGGGCGGTGGCGCCCGTCTCCCCGGACGGCCGGGGAACGGATCGGATCACCGGACAGAAGACTAAGTCATGGCGGTCGAACCGGCCGGTGCGGCACGACCCGGAGGGGGACGACGCGCGTCCCGGTCCCCGTCCCGACTACCCCGGCCCGGGGATCCCACCCGTGGGTCCCCGTC
>NZ_VKHS01000338.1 GCF_014141525.1 Streptomyces calidiresistens | reverse complement strand
ACCGTTGGGGGAACCGTTGGGGGAACCGTTGGGGGAAGGAGTACGGCGCGGTGGACCCCTCGCCCGGCCCGTGGATCGCCGCGTCCCGGGGCCCCGGTCCGGTTCCCTCCCCCGGGTCGTCGCCGAACGTGCTGCCGTGAAGTCCGTGTGTCATGGGCGGGGACCCTAGGCGGCGCCGGGGCCCTCCCGCCGACTGCGGCGATTTCCTGTGGACGGGCCCCCGCCTGTGGACAACTCCCTCACCCGATCGGGTGGACACGGTGGTGGGGCGAGCGGAAAGGGCCCTCCGGGGACGTCATCAAGGGTGAGGGCGCCCGCTCCCGGGCCGATCCAACCAATCCCGGGGCGGTACGGGCCGGCGCCCCCGCCCGGGGGCACCGGCCCGGTGCCCCCGGAGGAAGGACGAGGGGAGGCGGCATGCGCACGGCGGCGAAGAGGGTGACGGGGCGGACACGACCGGTCCGACCGGCGGGGCGAGCGGTCACAACGAGGGGGCCGATCCGCGTCCGGTACCCGTCGGATGGCGGCGGCCGGTGCCGCCGACGGAGGTGCGGCCCCGGCTCAGCGGGGCGCGACGACGGCGCCCAGCAGCCCGGGGCCGGTGTGCGCGCCGAGCACCGCCCCCACCTCGCTGACGTGGGGCGGCGAGGAGGCGTTCAGGCGCTCCCGCAGGCGCGTGCCCAGTTGCTCGGCCCGCTCCGCTGCGGCGAGGTGGTGGATGGCGATGTCCACCGGCCGGTCGCCCGCGTGTTCCACCACCAGTTCCTCCAGCCGGGCCACGGCCCGGTTGGTCGTCCGGACCCGGTCGAGCATCTCGATCCGCCCGTCGGCCAGTTCCAGGAGCGGTTTGACCGCCAGCGCGGAGCCCAGCAGAGCCCTGGCCGCCCCGATGCGTCCGCCGCGCCGCAGGTGTTCCAGGGTGTCCACGCAGAAGATCGCCCGGGTGGAGGCCGCGCGTTCGAGGGCCGCCGCCTCGGCCTCCTCGGCGGTGCCGCCCGCCTCGGCGACGGCGGCGGCGGCGAGGACCGCGAAGCCCAGCCCCATGGCGACCATGCGGGTGTCCACCACCCGCACGGGGATCGATGCCTCCCGGGCCGCCAGCAGCGCGGCGTCCCGGGTGCCGGAGATCTCGGCGGACAGGTGGAGGGAGACGATCTCCCGGGCCCCGGCCGCGGCGAGTTTCCCGTAGCAGGCCGCGAAGACCTCCGGGTTGGGCCGCGAGGTGGTGACCGAGCCGTGTCGTCCCAGGGCCCGTTCCAGTCGGCGGGCCGCCTCCGGGGTGCCGTCCTCCAGCGCGCGGCCCTCGATGACCACGGTCAGCGGAACCTCCGTGATCCCGTGACGGCCGAGTTCCGCGCGGGGCAGGTAGGCGGTGGAGTCGGTGACGACGGCCAGGGCTCGGGGGGCGGCTGTCCGGGACATGGCTCGGAGAATACGACAGACCCGGTCAGCGTGCGTCGCGCGGGCGGTTCCGCTCGGTCAGCGGCCGACGCCCCGGGGCCGGGGGCAGCTTCTCCTCCGTCGGCTTCGGTGCCGGTCGGACCGGGTCCCAGTGGCGCAGGGCCCCCGATTCGATCTCGATCTGGCGGTGCAGACCGTCGACCTCGTCGGCGTCGTGGTGGTGCACCCGGTCCAGGGCCGCGTTGCGCAGGGAGTCCGCCGAGTTCCGGATGCGGCCGGCACGATCGCGCAGGTCGGGGAGCCGTTCGGCCACCCTGGCCCGGTCCGGCTCGTGGTCCATCAGGGCCCCCATCTCCCGGTCCAGGGCGCCGGCGTGCTCGCCGAGCCGCTCCAGCAGGGCGAGGGCCTCGGCCAGGGCCGGGTCGTCGGAGGCCCCGGCGTCGAGCACCTTGCGGGTGTGCTCCAGCGACAGCCGCATCTCCCGGCGGACCCGGGCCAGTTCCCCGATCGGGCCGGGCTGGGCCCCACGGGCGCGGAGGGTGGCGTCGGAGAAGGAGCGTCGGGCCTCGCGCACCCCCCGGTCGATGTGCCGCTTGGCGACCCTGGCCCCGCGCACCACGAGTGCCACGAACACCAGGAAGGCCAGAAGTCCCAGTGCGAGCACGGTGAGCAGGATGTCCATGGGCCGCTCCGTCTCTCTCGGCGGGGTGCCGTCGGTCGGGCGACGGGCGATCGGCACCCGTCCCCCTCCAGGGTAGAGGGCCGGGGCACCGAAGGGGACGGTTCCGGGCCCCGGGAGCCCCCGGTCCGTCCCCTAGGGGACGGACCGGGGCGGGACGAAGGACCCGGGGCGGTTCCGCCGGTGATCTCAGGCGGGCACGATGTTGACCAGCTTGGGTGCCCGGACGATCACCTTGCGGATTCCGGCGTCCCCCAGCGCCCCGCGAACGGTCGGGTGCGCCAGGGCGATGCTCTCCAGTTCCGTCTCGGCGATGTCGGGGGCGACCTCCAGCCGCGCCTTGACCTTGCCCCGGATCTGCACCACGCAGGTGATCGTCTCGTCCACCACGTAGGCGGGATCGGCGTGGGGGTAGGGCCGGTGGACCACCGAGTCGGTGTGGCCCAGTCGGTGCCACAGTTCCTCGGCGATGTGCGGGGCCAGGGGGGCGATCAGCAGGACCAGCGTCTCGGCCACCTCCCGGGGCACCCGGCCCTGCTTGGTGACGTGGTTGTTCAGCTCGGTGATCTTGGCGATCGCCGTGTTGAACCGCAGGGCGTCCAGGTCCCGGCCCACACCGTCGATGGCCTTGTGCATCGCCCGCAGAGTGGCCTCGTCCGGCGCCTCGTCGACGACCACGGTCCCACCGGTGGTCTCGTCCACGACGTTGCGCCACAGGCGCTGCAGCAGACGGAACTGCCCGACCACGGCACGCGGGTCCCAGGGCCGGGAGACGTCCAGCGGCCCCATGGCCATCTCGTACAGCCGCAGGGTGTCCGCGCCGTACTCGGCACAGATCTCGTCCGGCGTGACCGCGTTCTTCAGGGACTTGCCCATCTTGCCCAGCTCGCGCGTGACGGGCTCGTCACCGTGGTACCAGCGGCCGTCGCGCTCCTCGACCTCGGTCGCGGGGACGGGGAAGCCGCGGGAGTCCCGGTACACGTGGGCCTGGATCATGCCCTGGTTGAACAGCCGGTGGAAGGGCTCCGCGGAGGAGACGTGCCCCAGGTCGTACAGGACCTTCGACCAGAAACGGGCGTACAGCAGGTGCAGCACCGCGTGCTCGGCCCCCCCGACGTACAGGTCCACCCCGCCCAGCGGCATGCCGTCGCGCGGCCCCATCCAGTACCGCTCGATCCCGGGGTCGACCAGACGGTCGGTGTTCAGGGGGTCCAGGTAGCGCAGTTCGTACCAGCACGAGCCCGCCCAGTTGGGCATGGTGTTGGTCTCGCGTCGGTAGCGGCGCGGCCCGTCGCCCAGGTCCAGTTCGACCTCCACCCACTCCCGGTTCCGCGACAGCGGGGTCTCCGGTTGGGTGTCCGCGTCCTCGGGGTCGAAGGTGCGGGGGCTGTAGTCGTCGATCTCGGGCAGTTCCAGGGGCAGCATCGACTCGGGCAGGGCGTGGGCGATGCCGTCCTCGTCGTAGACGATGGGGAAGGGCTCGCCCCAGTACCGCTGCCGACTGAACAGCCAGTCGCGCAGGCGGTAGTTGATCGTTCCCTCGCCGACCCCCTCCTGCTCCAGCCAGGTCGTCATCCGCTTCTTGGCGGCCGAGACGTCCAGACCGTCCAGGACGATCCCGGGGCCGCTGGAGTCGATGATCTCGGCGTCGTGGGAGACGAAGGCGTCGTCCCACTCGGCGGGGTCGGTACCGCGGTCGTCGGTGGGCCGGACCACACAGCGCATCGGCAGGTCGAAGGCGCGGGCGAAGGCGAAGTCGCGGACGTCGTGCGCGGGGACGGCCATGATGGCGCCGGTCCCGTACCCCATCAGCACGTAGTCGGCGACGAAGACCGGGACGCGCTCGCCGTTGGCGGGGTTGATCGCGAAGGCGCCGGTGAAGACACCGGTCTTCTCCCGCGCGTCGGCCTGCCGCTCGACGTCGGACTTGGCGGCGGTCCGCTCGCGGTAGGCGGCGATCGCCTCCCGGGGGTCGGCGTGGCCGCCGGTCCAGGCGGGGCGGGTGCCCTCGGGCCAGGTCGCGGGGACGATGGCGTCGACCAGGTGGTGCTCGGGGGCCAGGACCATGTAGGTGGCGCCGAACAGGGTGTCCTGACGGGTGGTGAAGACCGCGACGGTGTGGTCGGTCCCGCCGTTGGCCGGGGCGCCCCCGACCGCGGGGATGGTGAAGTCGATCCGGGCGCCCTCGGAGCGACCGATCCAGTTGCGCTGCTGCAGCTTGATGGCCTCGGGCCAGTCCAGCGCCTCCAGGTCGTCCAGCAGGCGGTCGGCGTACGCGGTGATCCGCATGTTCCACTGCCGCAGGCGGGACTTGAAGACGGGGAAGTTGCCGCGCTCGGAGCGGCCGTCGGCGGTGACCTCCTCGTTGGCCAGGACCGTACCCAGCCCGGGGCACCAGTTCACGGGGGCGTCGGAGGCGTAGGCCAGACGGTAACCGCCCAGCACGGAGGCGCGTTCGGCGGCCGTCAGCTCGGACCAGTCCCGGCCGTCGGGGCAGGCCCGCGCGCCGGACTCGAACTCGGCGACCAGGTCGGCGATGGGCCGTGCCCGGCCGGCCCGCTCGTCGTACCAGGAGTTGAAGATCTGCAGGAAGATCCACTGGGTCCAGCGGTAGTACGCGGGGTCGATGGTGGACACCGAGCGGCGGACGTCGTGGCCCAGGCCCAGCCGGCGCAGCTGCGCCCGCATGTTGCCGATGTTCTCCTCGGTGGAGACCCTCGGGTGGGTGCCGGTCTGGACGGCGTACTGCTCCGCCGGCAGGCCGAAGGCGTCGAACCCCAGGGTGTGCAGGACGTTGTGTCCGGTCATCCGCAGCCGGCGGGCGTAGACATCCGTCGCGATGTACCCCAGCGGGTGGCCGACGTGCAGGCCCGCTCCCGACGGGTAGGGGAACATGTCCATGATGAACTTCTTGGGCAGCTTCGCGCGCCCCGAGTCGTCCGCCAGCGAGCCCGAGGGGTTGGGGGCCTCGTACGTGCCCTCCCGCTCCCAGTGTTCCTGCCAGCGCGCCTCGATGTCGGCCGCCAGCGCGGCCCCGTACTTGAACGTCTCGGTCATGGTTCCTCGAGCTCCGTCGAAATCGTTTCTGCCCCTGCCCCGAACGCGAAAAAGCCCCTCGCACAGGAGGGGCGGCCGCGCTGATCCCGCCCCGGCGGAGGGGCGGTGCTCCTTCAGCGCGGCCCGATAAGCAGCAGGCGTACGGCACGCATGCGCACAGCGTACCGCACCGGGAACAACGCAGAGAGCGGGCCGCCCGACATCCGGACGGCCCGCTGTGGGCTGTGGAGCTAAGGAGAATTGAACTCCTGACCTCTTGCATGCCATGCAAGCGCTCTACCAACTGAGCTATAGCCCCGTGGTGGACGACTTCGCGTCCGGGAACCGCTGCGCGAAACCCGTGGAGCTAAGGAGAATTGAACTCCTGACCTCTTGCATGCCATGCAAGCGCTCTACCAACTGAGCTATAGCCCCGGATGTGTTTCCTGCGGTTTCCCGCGGCGGCGACGCCTACTGTACACGGCGTGCGGGGTGCGATGCCAAATCGCCGCCCCCGTGCCCCGACCCCTTC